>JBFXGQ010000172.1:0-8379 GCA_050177915.1 Pseudodonghicola sp.
CGCCAGAGTGCTCGAGGCGCTGATGGGTCTGGCCGCCGGCAGCGGCCATCTGCGCAGCCGCACCGGCCCGAAGGACGACGCGCTGCGCCATGCCCGGGTCTGCTACAACCATCTGGCCGGCGAGCGGGGGGTGGAGATGTACCGGGCCATGCGCGCCTGCGGTCATCTGGCGGGCGATGGCGCGGCGCTCAGGCTGACCGCGTCTGGCCGGGACTTCGTCGCCGGGCTGGGGGTCGATCTGACCGCCCTGCCCCGCAGCCGCGCCCCGCTCTGCCGCGACTGCCTGGACTGGAGCGCGCGGCAATCGCATCTGGCCGGTCAGCTGGGCCGGGCGCTGCTGGCGCAGTTCATCGCCAACGGCTGGGCGCGACGGGTCGACGGCAGCCGCGCGGTGCAGTTCACGCCGAAGGGCGAGGCCGCCTTTGCCCGCGCCTTCGCCCTGCCCGGCGACCGCGGCTAGGCCGGCCGTACCGTTTCCCGGTCATCAACGATCCATATCAAATCCCCGATAAAATCCCATCCCCGCCCCGATCTTGCCCAGATTGGACCGGATAACCGTTATGTAAGATACGCGAACCGAGGGATGTGACGGCATGGACCGACTGACCGAAATGGAAGCCTTCGCCAATGTGGTGGATCAAGGGGGCTTCACCGATGCGGCCAAGAAGATGGGCATCTCGAAATCGGCGGTGTCCAAGCACGTCTCCAGCCTGGAGGCGCGGCTGGGCGCCCGGCTGCTGAACCGCACCACCCGACGGGTCAGCCCGACCGAGATCGGCCTGGCCTATTACGACCGTGCCCGCCGGGTGCTGAACGACGCCGGCGAGGCCGACGCGCTGGTCACCTCGATGCAATCGGCGCCTTCGGGGCTGCTCAGGATCTCGGTCGCCACCGATTTCGGCGTCAACCTGCTGTCGCCGATCCTGTCCGATTTCCTCGCCGATTTCCCCGATATCACCGTCAACATGGTGCTGAACAACCGCTATGTCGAGCTGATCTCGGAAGGCTTCGACATGGCGATCCGCATCGGCGAGCTGGAGGACAGCACGCTGCGCGCGCGCAAGCTGACCGAGACCACCAAGCGGCTGATCGCCAGCCCGGAGTATATCCAGAAATACGGCCGGCCGCAGAAGATCGACGATCTGAACGAACACAAGCTGTTGCATTACTCCAACCAGTCCAGCGGCAACGTCTGGAAGCTGACCGCGCCCTCGGGCGAGAAGCGTCAGGTGCGCACCGCCGGCTGGCTCAGCGTCAATGACGGTCAATCGCTGCTCAATGCCGCGATCTCGGGTCTCGGCATCGCCTATCTGCCCAGCTACCTGTTCTCGCACGCGATGAAGGAGGGGCTGGTCGAGGATGCGATGCCCACGCTGCCGATGGAGACGCAGGGTATCTACGCCGTCTACCCGCCGGGCCGTTTCACCCAGCCCAAGGTGCGCGCCTTCATCGACTTTCTGGTCCATGCCTTCGCCGAAAAGGGGCCGACGGACTGGTAACGCCTTTTCTGCCGACTGCCTGGAAACCTGCATTCCCTTGGCAACCCGCCTGCCCCCGTGCACGCGCTCTCTCTGGGCCCGGCACGGGGGTTCTTTTTTGCCGCAAACCCTGGCTGTCTGCCCGCCCGCCGGCCTCAATTCGCCGGCAGCAGCACCGCCTCGACCCGGCGGTTGCGGTCGCGCCCCTCGGGCGTCAGGTTGGGCGCGACGGGCGCGAGATAGCCCACCCCTTCGGCCGTCACCCGGGCCGGATCGGCGCCGTAATCGGCGATCAGCCGGTCGCGCACCGCCTGCGCCCGCTGCCGCGACAGCGCCAGATTGCCCTCCAGCGGGCCGACGCTGTCGGTATGGCCGACGACGACCAGGCGATAGCCGGGGTTGGCGGCGAGAAAGGCCGCCAGCATGCTCAACGAGCCATAGGGCCCCGCCCCAAGGGTGCCGGCACCGGTGCCGAAATCCAGATCGCCCAGCACCACGTGGCCCTGCGCCAGCAGCCGGTCGGTCAGGCTGTCGTCCTGCGTCTCCTGCCCGCCGGGGACCTGCCCGCCGGGCGCCGGCGCGGCGGGCTCTGCCACCGCCGGCTGGACCTGAATCTCCTGAATATAGGCGCTGCTGCCGGTGCGGCTGATCAGCAGGCTCAGCGCCTGATCCGCGCCACGGGTGGCCGAGAGAAAGCGGAAATTGCCGATGTCCACATGCATCTGCGGCGCCGGCGCCACCTCGGTCCCGAAGCGGAAGTCGAAGCCGCCGCAGCCCTGCGCCCGGCACTCGAACACCACCGTATAGCCCGCCGCCTTGAGCTGATTGCGCAGCGGCTGCAGCAGTTGCAGCGCCGTGGACGCGGTGCCGTCGATGCGCCAGCTGCGCCGTTCCACCCGCCCCTCGAAGGGGCGGGCGGGGACGGTGGTGCCGTCGAAGGGCGCCATCGGCAGCGCATAGCTCTCGAGCGGGCTGATCCGCTCGGACAGCATCCGGGCTGCCGCCGGCAGGTCCAGCGCGCCGGCCAGCCCCGGCGCCGCCGCCAGCAGCAGCGCCCCGAAGACCGCCCTGAGCATCGCGCCCCGGCTCATCTGGCCAGCCTCAGCGGAATTGCGCGTGATACTCTTCGTTCGGCCACATCGCGGTGGCGCTGGCCACCCGATTGGTCATGTTGAAGAAGCCTGCGACATTGGCGATGTCCCAGATGTCGCGGTCGGAGAACCCCGCGTCGCGCAGCGCCTGCCGATCCTCCTCCTCGATCGTATAGCTGGCGGTGGTCATCTTGGCGGCGAAATCCAGCATCGCGCGCTGCCGGGCATCCAGCGGCGCCACGCGGTAGTTCATCACCAGCATCTCGCCCAGCATCGGATCGCCGGACAGCTGGCGCACCGCGGCGCCATGGGCGACCTGACAATAGAAGCAGCGGTTCATCGAGGAGACCACCACCGCGATCATCTCGCGCTCCAGCTTGCTCAGCCCGCTGGGGGCCAGCATCAGGTCGTTGTACATCCCGCTGAAGGCATTGAGCTTGTCGATGTCGAAGGCATTGGCCTTGAGCACGTTGGGGATCATCCCCAGCTTTTCGTCGCAGATGTCGAAATATTTCTGCGTCGCTTCGGGCAGCGGATCGACCATCGGCAGGTCCAGCGCGGTGGGCGGTTTGGGTTGGGTCACTTGCAAACTCCTCCTATTGCAATGTGCGGTAGTGATACCCGCCCACTACAGACATGCCGAGAGAGGAATACAAGGCATTCGCCCCGTCATTTGCGCGGGTGCAGACCACCGACAGCGTCCGCGCGCCATTTGCCGCCGCCCAGACGGCCGCGCCACGCATCATCCATTTGGCCAGCCCCTGCTTGCGCTGATGCGGCAGGATCTCCAGCGCGTGCAGCATGGCGACGCCCTGATGGATCGCCACGAAGGCGGCGCCGCCGGGCTTGTCGTTGTAGCGCGCCAGCAGCGCCACCTTGGGGCCGGCCGCGCGCTCCATCACCGCGACCCGCTCCGGGCCGATGCCGCCGGCGGCCCAGATCTCGCGCATGATGGCCAGCGGTTCCCAGACCGGCAGCACGGTGACGCGCGGCACCGGGACATCGGTCAGCGTCTCCACCGGGCAGGCATAGGCCCAGACCGGGTCCATCACCGCATAGCCGCGCGCCGCCAGCAGCGCATCGAGCGCCTCGTCGCCCGGGCGGATCATGAACAGCGGCCGCTGCCCCAGATCGCGCATGCCGGCCTCGGCCTGGGCGATATCGACCTCGGTCACCGGCCCGTTGGCCGAGGCGGCCGAGACGCGGCTGCCGCCGCCCAGCCCCTCGCGCAGGGTCCAGGGGCCGAGCGGCAGATAGCGCGCCGCCGGCCAGGTGCCGTCAACGGTTTCGAACAGCCAGGGGGCCACGGTCGTCGTCATCGTCATCTCCGCCCCGCTCACAGGCCCAGCTCCCGCGCCAGCCGGGTGACCGCGGCATCGACCCGCGCCCCCTCGGCGCCGCGCACCACCACATTGGCGCCATAGATCCCATCCTTCTGGAACGGGTAACAGCCGATCGAGAGATCGGAGAACTCCGCCGCCAGCGCCGCCAGCGTATCGGCGATCTCGCCCTCGCCGCGCATCACCCGCAGGCTCTGCGACAACAGCGGCGCGCCGCCGGTCAGCCCCGGCAGCACGCTGGCCACCATCGCCTCGAACACCGCCGGCACGCCGGCCATCACATGGACATTGCGGATGGTGAAGCCGGGGGCGGCAGAGACCGGGTTGTCGATCAGCGCCGCGCCGTCGGGAATCCGCGCCATGCGCAGCCGCGCCGCGTTCAGCTCGGTGCCGGACTTCTGGTAATGCGCGGCCAGGATGGCGCGGGCGTCGTCGCGGATCGAGATCGGCGTGTCGAAGGCCGCCGCAATGCATTCGGCGGTGATGTCGTCATGGGTGGGACCGATGCCGCCGCTGGTGAACACATGGTCACAGGCGGCCGACAGGGCCTGCACCGCATCGGTGATCGCCTCGGGCGTGTCGCCGACCACGCGGACCTCGGTCAGGTCGATGCCGTGCTTGGTCAGCTCGCCCGCCAGGTAGTACATGTTGGAATCGCGTGTCCGCCCGGAGAGGATCTCATCCCCGATCACGAGCATGGCGGCGGTTGGATTGGCCATGGTGCCCCTTCCCTACATATCGCGGTCTTGAAGGGCCGCGCCGGCAGGTATAGGCCGGGTTCCATGCGCTTTCCAACCCCTCTCGTCCCCGCCCGGCTGATCCGCCGCTACAAGCGGTTCCTGGCCGACTGCCGGCTGGAGGACGGGACCGAGATCACCGCCCATTGCGCCAACCCCGGCTCGATGATGGGTCTGGCCGATGCCGAGATGAAGATCTGGCTGGAGCCCAACGACGATCCGAAGAAGAAGCTGAAATTCGGCTGGCGGCTGGTCGATCACGAGAACGGCCATTTCACGGGAGTGGACACCTCGGTGCCGAACCGGGCGCTGAAGGCGGCGCTCGAGGCCGGCGCGGTGCCGGGGCTGGTGGCCCCGGTGGTGCGCCCTGAGGTGAAATACGGCGAGAGGAGCCGTGTCGACTTCCTGCTCTCGGGCGCGGGGCCCGACACCTATGTCGAGGTGAAATCGGTGACGCTGAGCCGCACGGCAGGCTTCGCCGAGTTTCCCGACGCGAAGACCGCGCGCGGGCTCAAGCATCTGGGCGAGCTGTCGGCGATGGTGGCCGAGGGGCATCGCGCGGTGATGCTCTATCTGGTGCAGCGCACCGATTGCGACCGGGTCGGCATCGCCGGCGATATCGACCCCGCCTATGCCGAAGGACTGGCGCAGGCCCGCGCGGCGGGGGTCGAGGTGCTGTGTTTCGACTGCCGGATCACCCCGCAGGAGATCACCCTGGGCCGCGCCCTGCCCTTTATCGGCTGAGCACGCCGCACTTACTCGGGCGCGCGCAGGCCGAAGGCGGGATCGTAGCGATAGACCATCACCCAGCGGTCGGCGCCCGGTTCGGGCTGGTAATGGGCGAACTGACCGGTCTGCTCGCGCCGCATCAGCCGGCCACTCTCCGGATCGATGTAATCGACCTCCCGCGCGCCGAAATAGGTGCCGCCCTGCGCCGCGTCGGGGTCGGTCTGGGTGGTGAACTCATAGGCCAGATAGCGGCTGCCCTCCGTCTCGACCAGCCCGTGGCAGACCGGTGCGGTGACGTTGCGGGCCAGCTGGTCGCGGATGGTCCTGTGAAAGACCTCCAGATCCGCGGGCAGCGCATTGGGCGTCTCGGTCCAGGGCCCCTCGGGGCCGGGGCCGGTCCAGGTACGGTTGCCGATGGCAAGCGTCATGACCTGCCCCTTGATGCCCGAGAGCGACCGCAGCGGCGTATCGAACACCGTATAGAAGGCGTATTTCACGCTGCCGTCGGGACTGTAGACCGTGGTGTCATAGGCATGGGGCGGCTGCGCGAAAGGATCGAGCGCACCGCCGTCGAACAGCGCCACGATCTCCGCGCGGCATGAGTCGGCCTGGGCCGGGGCGGCAAAGGGGACACAGGTGGACATGACAAGAGCCAGGGCACGGACGGCCGCAATCTGTTTCATCGTTTGAAATTCCCTGATCAAATAATGCGCGGCAGGATAGGCCGAATCTGCCGCCCGGCAAAGCCGCATCGGGCCGCGGGAGCCTGTTCCCAAGGGGGAAAACGCATCCGACGCGCCCCCGGAGGGCAGATTCGCCCCCTCTGGCACTTTCGCTGCAAACGCATTAGATACGAATGCAACAGCAGAAAGATGGAGCCCAGAGTTGAACACCGAATTGCGCGGGCATCTGAACCGGGACGGCATCCGCATCCACAGCGAGGCGGATTTTGCAGGCATGCACAAGGCGGGGCAGGTCGCAGCGCAGATCCTCGACGAGATGGCGGAACATGTGTTTCCCGGCCAGACCACCGGCGAGATCGATCGCATCATCGAGGAGAAGGTGAACGCCGCCGGCGCCACCTCGGCCACCATCGGCTACAAGGGCTACAAGCACGCCAGCTGCATCAGCGTGAACCACGTGGTCTGCCACGGCATCCCCGGCGACAAGAAGCTGAATGACGGCGACATCCTGAACATCGACGTCACCGTGATCGTCGACGGCTGGTACGGCGACACCAGCCGGATGTATGTCGCCGGCAAGCTGTCGCGCAAGGCCGAGCGGCTGATCCAGGTGACCTATGATTCCCTGATGATCGGCATCGAGATGGTCAAGCCCGGCAATACCTTCGGCGACATCGGCCATGCCATCCAGGCCTATGTCGAAAGCCAGCGGATGAGCGTGGTGCGCGACTTCTGCGGCCACGGGCTGGGTCAGGTGTTCCATGCCAAGCCCAACGTGCTGCACTATGGCCGCCCGGGCACCGGCGCGGTGCTGGAGGAAGGCATGTTCTTCACCATCGAGCCGATGGTGAACCTCGGCCGGCCCGAGACCAAGACGCTGGCCGACGACTGGACCGCGGTGACCCGCGACAAGTCGCTGTCGGCGCAATACGAACATTCGGTGGGGGTGACCGCCGACGGCGTCGACATCTTCACCCTGTCGCCGGCGGGCCGGTTCCACCCGACCTACGGCTGATCCCCCCGCTTTTCGGCAGCGCATGAAAAAAGGCAGGCCCAGGCCTGCCTTTGTCATGTCGGGCGCCCGGATGGCGCGCCCCAGGTCCCGCGGTCAGCGGGGGGTGCTCAGGCTCATCGCCTTTTGCACGTGATAGGGGGCGGCATTGAATTGGGTTTCGGCCTTCTGCCCGGAATCGGAGGCATAGAGCGCCACCGTCCCCGCAATCAGGACCGACAGGGCGACCACGCCCAGAAGAGACACACGCAAACCAGTCATTTCTATCGCTCGTCTTATTGTTCTTGCTCGGATCGCCGAGATAGTCCCGCCGCGGCGGGGATGCGAGGGGGGCGGGGGCGAAATCCACCCTGCCGTGGCGTCACAAATCTGTTACCAAAGCGCCCCCCTCAGCCCAGCATCATCCACAGCGCCACCGCCGCCAGCACCGCCCCCAGCGCCATGTTCAGCCGCCGCGCCCCGGCCTCGTCCCGGAACCGCGCGGCGATCCGGTCGCCGATCAGGGTCCAGGCGACGAAGGCCACCAGATTGTTCAGGGTGAAGATGGTGGTGATCCAGAGCACGGCAGCCCGGTCGGGCTCGGCCCCGGTCAGGAACTGGGTGAACATCAGCGCGATGATCACATAGGCCTTGGGGTTCAGCACCAGCAGCACCGCGCCGTCGACAAACCCCGCCGGCTGCGCCTGCCCCTGCCCCGCCATCGCCCCGGCCCGCAGGAACGTCCACGCCAGATAGAGCACATAGGCGGAGCCTGCCCATTTGATCGCCAGGAACAGCGCCGGCGCCCGCTCCATCGCCGCGGCGAAGCCGAAACCGATGGCCAGCGTCACGATCCAGGTCGCCACGTGATAGCCGGCATTGGCGGGCAGCGTCGCCCGCATGCCGAAGCGCGCGCCATTGGCGGCGAAGAACATGTTGCCGGGGCCCGGGCTGTAAGCGAGCGGAAACAGGAAAACGATCAATGCGATTGTAAGCTCGGCCATGAATACTCCCTCCGGCACTGCGATACCGCAGGAATGGCCGATGGCCGGGGCGCGGGGCGACCCGGTTGTTGCGCAAAGCGCGGTCGAAGCGACAGGGGGGGAGGGCGGCGTGGCGGAAGGGACCACCCCGCCTTGCCCGGAATCAAGGCGCGCAGCGCCGCCGGGCAGCGCCCGACCGCCCCCATGGGCGGGCGCTGCCCTCTGTTGATGGCGTGGATGCCCCTCCCGACGGCATCGCAATGTGCCATTGTGGTGAGTGTTAAAGCCATCACAAAAGGAAGGAGCATCCATGTCCGAAGTTACTCTCATCGGTATCGACTTGGCAA
>JBFXGQ010000173.1:0-8363 GCA_050177915.1 Pseudodonghicola sp.
GCTGTCGATCTCCTCGGTGCTGCAGGGCATTCCGCGCAGCCTGGAGGAAGCGGCGCGCATTCTGGGCGCCAGCAAGCTGCGGGCGTTTTTCACCGTCACCCTGCCGCTCAGCATCGAGGGCATCCTCACCGGCTCGATCCTGGTCTTCGTGCTGACCAACGGCAACTTCGTCGCCGCGCTGCTGCTGGGCGGCAATTCGGTGAAGACACTGCCGTTGCTGATCTATCAGCAGTTCAACCTGACGCAGGACACCTCCTTTGCCGGAGCGATGGGGAATGTGCTGTTGCTGTTCGCCCTGATCGGTCTGTGGGCACAATCGAAAATCGGCAGAAAGCGGAGGGCCCCGAGATGAGCCAGCCATACCGTCGCAAGCGTCGCGAACTCAGCACCCTGGCGCTGGCCGCCTATACCGTGCTGCTGCTTGCCTTCGTGATGTTGCCCATCGTTCTGGTGGTGATCGTCTCGTTTTCCTCGGCGACGTACATCCAGTTCCCGATCCGCGGCTGGTCGTTCCGCTGGTACGTGCGGGCCATCGAATACGCGCCCTTCATGGAATCGCTCTGGGTCAGCGTGCAGCTCGCGGTCGTGGCGACCCTCACCGGGTGCCTGCTGGGTGTGCCCGCCGCGCTGGCCCTGGCGCGCAGCCGCACCGCCTTTGCCCGCGCGGTCGCGGCGTTTCTGGTGGCACCGATCTCCATCCCGGCGATCGTGCTGGGCTTCGCCCTGCTCTACTATCTCTCGGCCGCCGGACTGGGCGTGTCGTTCTTCGGGTTGTGGATCGCGCATACCGTCGTCTCGATCCCCTACATCACCCGCACCGTTCTGGCCGTCTATCGCTCGGTGCCGGAAAGCCTGGAGGAAGCCTCGGCCATTCTCGGCGCCTCGCGCCTGTCGACGCTGCGCCATGTGACGCTGCCGATGATCAGGCCCGGAATCTTCGCCGGGTCGATGTTCGCCGCGCTGATCTCGTTCGACAACCTGTCGCTGTCGTACTTCTTCGGCTCGTCTTCGGCGACCACGCTGCCGGTGGTGATGCTGAGCTATATGGAGAACCAGTTCGACCCGGCGATTGCCGCCATCAGCGCCATCCAGATGCTGATCGCGGTCGCCGTCCTGCTGCTGCTCGAATGGATCTACGGCCTCGACACACTGGTGGCCGCATAGTAGCGTTTTGCGTTCCGGGTGCCGCGCTCGCACACCGCGCGCGGCGCCCACCGCAGAAAGACACATACGGCGATGTCAGACGACGGGCGAAACGAGGCCCACTTCATCCGTGGGACAAGACTGAATGCGCGGAACCTGAACTACCTGCTCAAGGTTGCGGAGTCCGGCAGCTTCTCTCGCGCGGCGATTATCCTCGGGGTGACGCAATCGGTTCTGAGCCGGCACGTGCAGGAACTCGAGTCCGAACTGGACTTCACGATTTTCCACCGCAACGGCCGAGGCCTCGTCGTCACGAAGGACGGCGAGCTGATCATTTCGATGGCGCGGCGGATCATGGACGAGATCGACGCAACCCGCGATCTGGTCGAGGAGCGCCGCGGATCCAGTCCGGACCGGCTGAGCGTCGGGCTCATCCCGTCTTTGGCGTCGGCGGCGACCGTGCCGCTGATCCGGCGGCTTTCCGCGATGATGCCCGAGACCATGCTCAACTTTCAGGAAGCGTCCTCGGGGACGCTCGTTGAATGGCTGAACGATGGGCGTATAGACCTTGCCTGCCTGGACGACGGACCGATGCTCAAGCGGTTCAATCCGATGCCGGTGTTCAGCAATCAGCTCTATCTGGCCTGCCATCGCGACAATGTCACCCTGCCGAAGGAAACCCCGATTGCGGATCTGCAGCAATATCCGCTGGTGTTGGCCAGCAAGGAGCATATCACTCGCCGCCAGATGGACCAAGTCGCCCGGCACCGGAACGTGAGACTTCAGATCAAGTATGAATCTGCCAGCCTGTGGTCCGTCATCAAGATCACCGACAGCGGCCTTGCGATGACAATTCTGCCCTATCTGGCGACCCTGCAACCGGACTGGCAGCGCAGCAAACTGGTATCGCCGGAAATCGCGCGCAACCTCTGTATCGTTACCCCGCTGAAGCGGCAAAATTCATCGCGCACACAAAGGATCCTCAATGCGGTGCGCGAAGAACTGCAACGGTTGTACGCCGCGAGCGACGGCTGAATTGCGCCTGCTATGGCCTGCGGGGGTGGAGGCTGCTCCACTCCCCGCCATTGGCCCACCGGAAGCTGGAAGCTTCCGGCCGCTTCACGACGACGGATTGCGCCGGAAACGCCGGGAATAGGCCTCGCGCACCGATTTCGCGTCGGCTTCCACATCGACATAGAGCATGGTGAACAGATCGCTCGCCGGTGGCGGCAACAGCGCGCGTTCCGCCTCGCGCAGGGTCGAGAGCGAGGCGAGCAGCAGCGAATCCGGCCGCCTGCCCAGATCGCCGGCGATGCCATCGACAAAGCCGGCGATCTGTTCGGCGGGCAGCACCCGGGTGACGAGATCCTGCATGCAGGGATCGTCGGCCGTGATCTTGTTGCAGGTGAGCACCATCTCGGCGGTGCGGGTGGTGCCGATATAGCGCGCCAGCGTCGCCACGCCGCCCAGAGAGAAGGGAATCCCCATGTCGAGCTCGGGGATATAGAAGGTCGTCTCGGGCGTGGCGTAGCGCAGGTTGCACATCGCGGCGAGCAGCAGGCCGGCACCGACCACATAGCCGTGAAGCTGGCAGACGGTGACCACCGGCAGATCGTGCAGCCGCGCAAAGGCCGACTGCATCCGCTTGCTGGCAAGCCATCCGGCCTTGGTCGCCTCGGCGCCGGAGTCGAGCGACACGTCGAACCCGGCGCAGAAATTCCGGCCCGCGCCGCTGAAGACGATGCATTTGATCGCCGGATCGGCGGCAAGCCGCTCGGCGGTTTCGGCAAGCGCGACGCACATCTCCACCGTCAGCGCGTTGAATTTCTCGGGCCGGTTGAGGATGATGTCGGCGCGGGCGCCGTCGGTTTTCACCAACAGGGTTTCGGTGGTCATTCTTCTGCCTCGTAGAGTTCTGCATAGGTTTGCCGAAGGACGTGTTTCTGCACCTTGCCGCCGATGGTCTCGGGCAGCGCCTCCAGCGTCATGTAGCGTTTCGGGCGCTCGAACGGCGCCAGGTGCGATTTGACATGTTCGGCCAGCTCCTGGTCCGACACCGCGGCCCCCGGACGCAGGATGACAAAGGCGGTGACGGCCTCGCCCCAGCGCCGGTGCGGCAGGCCGACCACCGCGGTTTTCAGAACCGCCGGATGGGCCGTGACCACCGCCTCGACGCGGATCGAGGTGACGTTTTCGCCGCCACTCTTGACGATGTCCTTCAGCCGGTCCGCCAGGATGCGCTGCCCGTCCCGCCCCCATTTGAAGGCGTCGCCGCCGTGGAACCAGCCGTTGCGGAAGGCCTCGGCAGTGTCTTCGGGCTTGCGGAAATAGCCCGCCATCAGCGCCGGGGAGCGATAGACAGCCTCGCCCACGCGGTCGTCGCCCATCGGGATCGGGTTGCCCTCGGGATCGGAGATCTTCGCCGCGAGCAGCCCCTGGGGCTGGCCGACATAATTCTCTTTCGGCGCCGTCTCGCGGTAGAGCGCGTCGTGCTTTTCCAGCCAGAAGCGATGCGCGCAGCAGACCTCGGTCTGGCCGATGATCTCGACGAATTTCACCTGCGCGCCGGCGCGCGCATGCACCCGTTCGCGCAGCACCGGGTTCATCGGCGCCCAGCCGAAGATCACCGTGCGCAGGGTCTCGGTCGACAGCGCGGTGTCCTTCTCCCATTCGGCATTGATCGCCTCGATCGCATGCGGCGCCCCGCCCCACAGCAGCGTGACCTTCTCGCGCTCGACCGCCTCGGCGATCTGGCGCGGATGGAAGCGGCGGCCGATGACGATCTTGCCGTCGCACATGATGCTTTTGTAGAGAAAGGCATCCCCCACATGATAGATGACCGGCAGGAACGAACAGGCGACATAGTTGCTTTCGTAATCGAGCCCGACCATGGCGCTGCCGGTGAAGCTGAGCGCGGTATACATGACGTTGTGATGCGACTGCATCACGCCCTTCGGGGTCGAGGTCGAACCGGAGGTGAACAGCAGCTGCCAGATGTCGTCGCCGTGGATCTCCACCTCCGGCTCCGTCTCGGGCGCGCCCGCGATGAAGGCGGCGAAACTGGGCGCGTCGCTGCTGGTCTGGCCCAGCACGATCTGCATCAGCAGCGGAAAGCCGTTGCGGTCGGCCAGTTCGGCGGCGATGGCGCAAAAGTCGGAATCGGCGATGATCGCGGCAGGCTTGCAAAGCTGGACCAGATCCTGCAGCACATCCGCATTGAGGTTGGGGTTGACCGGCGCGACGGTGATCCCGGCCTTGGCCAGCCCGATCTTGCACAGGATCGCCTCGGCCGAGTTTTCGCAGATCATCATGACGATCCGCCCCTCGCGGATACCCGCGGCCCGCATCGCATTGGCGTAGCGGTTGGCCAGCGCATCGGCCCGCGCCGCGCTGAGCCGGGCGTTCTCGGGGTTCTCATAGGCGCCGTCCCAGGCGACGATCACTTCGCGGTCGGGATCGGCCCAGGTGATCCGCTCGAACACATCGCCGATCGAGGTCCGATTCCACCTGTCGGTGTTTCTTCTTCCTCTGAGGTTTTCCACATCCAAGGCCATATCGCCCACTCCTTCCAATTGATTGATTTGATCGGGGTCGCGCGGCAGCTACCCGCGGCGGCCCGGCTATTCTCCGACGCCGAGAAAGGCGGCCAGCAGCGTCGGGTCGCTGGTCAGCTCCTCGGCGGCGCCGCTCATCACGATGCGCCCGGCCTCCATCACATAGGCCCGGTGCGCCACCTCCAGCGCCGAGCGGACGTTCTGTTCCGAGATCAGCACGGCGCAGCCGCGCTCGGCGATGGTGGTGACGATGTCGAACATCCGCGCCACCAGAAGCGGCGCCAGCCCGAGCGAGGGCTCGTCGAGGATCAGAAGCTCGGGACGCCCCATCAGGGCCCGGCCGATGGCGACCATCTGCTGTTCGCCGCCGCTGAGGGTGCCGGCGGTCTGATGGCGACGGTCGCGCAGGACCGGGAACAGCTCTTCGATCCCGGCCAGCAGCGCCTTGACCTCGCGCGCGCTGTCGTCCCGGGCGGCATTGCCCAGCAGCAGGTTGTCGTGCACCGACATCTCGGGGAACAGGTGCCGCCCTTCGGGGCAGAGGATGACGCCGTGGCGAACCGACTGGCTGGGTTGCCAGCCGGTCACATCCAGCCCGTGCAGGTGGATCGTGCCGGCGCGGGGCTTCTGGATGCCCACCATCGTCTTGAGCAGGCTCGACTTGCCGGCCCCGGTCGCCCCCACCAGCGCCACGCATTCGCCGGGCGCGATGCGCAGCGAGGCGCGGTCGACCGCGATCTTCGAGCCATAGGCGACAGTCAGATCTTCCACGGTAAGGATCGACGCCGTGGTGTCCATGTCCTTCATGCTCTGTCTCCTCCCTGCTCAGCGCGGCTCGGCAGGATGGCCGAGATAGGCCTCCTGCACATGTTTGTCGGCGGCCACCTCGCGCGGGGTGCCGAGCGCGATGACCCGGCCCGCGGCCATGACCATGATCCGGTCGGACAGCTCCATCATCAGGCGCATCTTGTGGTCGATCAGGACGATGGTGACACCCTGCCCCCGGATGTCGGCGATGAAGCGCATGAGCTCGGCCACCTCGGCCTCGATCAGCCCGCCCGAGGGTTCGTCGAGCAGCAGAAGCTGCGGCCCGGTGGCCAGCGCCAGTCCGATCGCCAGTTTCTGCTGCTGCAGATTGGTCAGTTCGGCGGGCAGCGCGTCTTCCAGACCGGCGAGGCCGGTGAACTCCAGCATTTCGGCGACCTTCGGGTCGTCCGCGGGGTCGCCCACCGGCCGCAGCCAGCCGCCGACGCCGCGATGTGCCGCCGCGCGCACCGACATCAGGCTTTCGACGACGCTGTGTTCGGGGAACATCTGCGAGGTCTGAAAGGTGCGGCCGATCCCCAGCCAGCAGCGTTCGTGCACCGCCAGCTTCTCGATCCGGCGCCCGAAGGCCTGGATCTGGCCGGAACTGGGCCGGCGCACCCCGGCGATCAGGTCGAACAGCGTGCTCTTGCCGGCGCCGTTCGGCCCGACGATGCCGAAAACCTCGTGTCGCGCGACCTGAAAGGACACGTCGTTCACGGCGACCAGACCGCCGAAGCTGCGGGTGAGGTTGGTGGCGGAGAGGATGCAATCGGTCATCGTGCGGCCCTCGCGGGTTTGGCGTGGCGCGGGCCCGACAGCCTGCGGATCGCGGCCTTGGCCAGCCCGACCAGCCCTTCGGGGGCGAAGAGGATCATCACGATCAGCAGGGCGCCGAGGACGATCAGCCGGTATTCATCGGCCGAGCGCAGCAGTTCGGGCAGGATCACGAAGACCGCGGCCCCCAGGTAGGGTCCCGCCAGCGTGCCGCGCCCGCCGATGATGATGGCCATCAGCGCGGTGAAGCCGACCTCGTAGCTGGCGATCGAGGGAGTGATGTACGACAGGTAGGAGGCCTGGAAACTGCCGGCGAAGGCGGCCACCCCGGCGCTGATCATGAAGGCCACCAGCCGGGCGCGCGACACGTCGATCCCCACCGCCGCCGCCAGCGCGGCATTGTCGCGGATCGCCCGCAGGCGCTGGCCGGTCGCGGTGCGCATCAGCCCGTAGGAGAGCAGAACGCAGCCCCCGCTGACCGCCGCGATCAGGTAATAGGTGGCCAGCGACTGGCTGATCGGCAATTGCCGGAACGGCAGCATCTGCGGCACCGGGCTCAGCCCCAGTTCGCCATTGGTGACCGAAGACCAGTTGCGGATCACGATCACGATCAGCAAGCCGATGCCCAGCGTCGCAATCACGAAGTAATGCCCGCCGAGCCGCAGGGTAAGCAGGCCGATGGCCAGCCCCACCGCCGCCCCGAACAGGATCGACACCGGAAGCGTCGCCCAGAAGCCCCAGCCGGCGCTCACCCCGAGCACCCCGGTGACATAGGCGCCGAGCCCGAACAGCGCCCCATGCGCCACCGAGACCAGCCCGGCATGACCCACCGCGATGTCGAAACCGGTGAAGAGGATCGTCCAGATCAACAGCTGGGTCAGCAGCTGGATGTGATAGGGGGACGGGAAGAGGACCGGCAGCAGCGCCATCAGCGCCGCCGCGATCAGGAAGGGAACAGGTCCGAGTTTCTGCATGATCTCACCCCACCCGCACGGTTTTTCCGAACAGCCCTTGCGGGCGCAGGATCAGCACCAGGATGAAGAGCAGCACCGGATAGGCATCCTTGAAGGACAGCGACAGATAGGCGGCGCCGAAGGCCTCGCTCAGCCCGACGATGAAGCCGCCGAGCAGCGCGCCGTTGATGCTGCCCATGCCGGCCAGCACGATGATGATGAAGGCCTTGAGCACCAGCGCGTCGCTCATCGTCGGATAGACCTGAGAGATCGGCGCCAGCAGCGCGCCCGCCAGGCCCGCCAGCCCGCTGCCGATCGCCATGGTGACGAAGGCGACCCGGCGCGGCGACAGCCCGACCACCAGCGCGCCGGTGCGGCTTTGGCCGACGGCGCGGATCGAACGGCCGATACGGCTGTAGCGCAGGAACAGGTTGAGCGCGATCACCGCGAGGATCGCCGAGACGACGACGATGATCCGCTGATAGGTCACGAAGGCGCCGAGGATCTTCACGCTGCCGCGCATCGCCGGGGCGACCGCATAGGGGTTGGGCCCGAACAGCGCCAGCGCCAGCCCCTGCAGCACCAGCAGCAGGCCGAAGGCGGCGATGAACAGCGTCGCCGGCGGCGCATTGCGCAACGGGTCGAAGACCAGCAGTTGCACCACACCGCCAAGCACCGCCATGAGCAACACCGCGCCGGCGACGGCGGGCCAATAGCCCAGCCCCGACAGCCAGACCACGGCATAGGCGCCCAGCATGGCATGGGCGCCAAAGGCGAATTGCGGCACCTCAAGGATGCCGAACACAAGCGCCAGCGACACCGCGAGAAGCCCGTAAATGCTCCCCGCCATCAGCGCGTTGGCGATATTCTGGGCAATCTCACTTGCCAACATAACCTATTCCTTCCTCCCGACCGGAAACGAGCGGACGCCGCCCGGCCCGGCCGGGGCGCGCGATCCTGGGTGCAGGGGACGGACAGCTTCCGGCGCCCGCCCCGCCGCAATCAGTTGCCGGGGTGGTAATCCACCACCTGGCCATCGGACGTGCCGGCGACGCGGGGATAGACCAGCGCGGTGGTCTCGCCGCTGGGTTCGAGATTGCCGATTTCGAGGATGTTCCAGTCCCGCTCGGTC
>JBFXGQ010000174.1:0-8315 GCA_050177915.1 Pseudodonghicola sp.
ATTGCGCCCGCTCGCGGACCGCGGGATCGAGCTGTTTCTTGGTTTCGTAGCCGCGGTCCTCGGAGGCACGGCAGAGCTTGATGTAGGCCAGCACCCCTGTGAGGAAGCCGGCGAAGGCCAGCACCGCGGCGATGACCATCTGCCGCTCGGACAGGTCGTTCGAGGTCAGCGCGATGTAGCCGAAGGCCCAGAAGCCGGACCAGGCGATGACATTGACGATGGCAATCAGCTTGCGCATGGCTCACACCCTCTCGATGATCTTGTCGCCGAACAGGCCCTGCGGCCGGAACACCAGGAACAGCAGCGCCAGCACATAGGCGAACCAGTTCTCGGTGGCGCCGCCCAGCATCGGACCCAGGAAGAAGTCGAACAGCTTCTCGCCCACCCCGATGATCAGCCCGCCGACGATGGCGCCGGGGATCGAGGTGAAGCCGCCCAGCATCAGCACCGGCAGCGCCTTGAGCGCGATCAGCGACAGCGAGAACTGCACGCCCGACTTGGTGCCCCACATGATGCCGGCGACCAGCGCGACGAAGCCCGCCACCGACCAGACCATCACCCAGATGAAGTTGAGCGAGATGCCGACGCTCAGCGCCGCCTGGTGGTCGTCGGCCACCGCGCGCATGGCGCGGCCCTGTTTGGTGTACTGGCTGAAGGCCACCAGCGCGATCACCAGCAGCGCGGCGATGACGGTGGCGACGATGTCGAGGTTGTCGATGAAGAAGCCGTAGCCGAACAGCCCGAAGGTGACGCTGTCGATGGTCTCGTTGATCCCCTGCGGCAGCCCGACGTCGAGCTTGCGGATCTCGGAGCCCCACATCAGGTCGGACAGCCCTTCGAGGAAATAGGCGAGGCCGATGGTGGCCATGAACAGGATGATCGGCTGCTGCCCGATCAGGTGGCGCATGACGAACTGCTGCACGCACCAGGCCAGCCCCACCATCACCACCATGGTCAGCAGGATCGCCAGGAACCCCGGCAGATGCCAGCCGAAATGCTGCACCTCGGTGCCGAGCATGGCGTTGATCAGATGCGAGAACGGCACCTGCCCGTCCATGATCCCCACCAGCGTCATCGCGGCGAAGAGAGCCATGACCCCCTGCGCATAGTTGAAGATGCCGGAGGCCTTGTAGATCAGCACGAAACCCAGCGCGACCAGCGCATAGAGCACGCCGGACATCAGACCGTTCGCCGTGACCTCCATGGCGTAAAGCAGTTGATCAGGCATTGCGCGCTCCTCCCGCAAATTTCTTCGAAGAAATTTGCCAAGAAAATTCGAATTTTCTTGGCGTCCCGTGCCGACGGTCAGTCATGCGCCACCCCCAGGTAGGCGTCGATCACATCGGGATTGTTGCGCACCTCGTCGGGCGGGCCGTCGCCGATCTTCTTGCCGTAATCCATCACCACCACCCGGTCGGACAGATCCATCACCACGCCCATGTCGTGTTCGATCAGCGCGATGGTGGTGCCGAATTCGTCGTTCACATCGAGGATGAAGCGGCACATGTCCTCCTTTTCCTCGACGTTCATCCCCGCCATCGGCTCGTCCAGCAGCAGAAGCTTGGGCTGCGCCGCCAGCGCGCGCGCCAGTTCCACCCGCTTCTTCAGCCCGTAGGGCAGCCGCGACACCGGCGTCTTGCGGATGTGCTGGATCTCGAGAAAGTCGATGATCTTCTCGGCGATCTCGCGGTTGGCGATCTCCTCGGCCTCGGCCTTGCCCTTCCACAGCGCCTGGCTGAACAGCCCGGACTTCATATGGGTGAGCCGACCGGTCATCACGTTGTCCAGCACGCTCATCCCCTCGAACAGCGCGATGTTCTGGAAGGTGCGGGCGATGCCCTGACGCGCCACCTCGAAGGGGCGCATCGGCGGCCGTTTCTGGCCGTGGAACCAGACCTCGCCCTCCGACGGGGTGTAGAAGCCCGAGATCACGTTCAGCATCGAGGATTTGCCGGCGCCGTTGGGGCCGATGATGGCGCGGATCTCGCCCTCGCGGATGTCGAAGCTGATGTCCTTGATCGCCACCACCCCGCCGAAGCGCAGGGTGATGTTCTTCATTTCCATCACCACGCCGCCGATCCTGCGGCCGTCCGCGGTGGTGTAGCCTTCGGCCTGATCAAGCATGCGCGCCCCCCTTCTTCTGTGTCCAAATGCGCCCGCCGGCTGCGGTCTGCTGCCGCGGCCCGGTCATTCCGCCGCCACCCGGTGCGGGACGTCCGGCACCACGGCCGCGTCGCGGATGTCCAGCGTGGCGTTGATGTAGCCCTTGCGGCCGTCCTCATAGGTGACCTCAGTCCGGGTCGAGATCGTCTGCGACCCGTCGTAGAGCGCCGCGATGATATCGGCGTATTTCTCCTCGACGATGCGGCGGCGCACCTTGCGGGTGCGGGTCATCTCGCCGTCGTCGGCATCGAGCTCCTTGTGCAGCACGACAAAGCGGTGGACCTGGCAGCCCGACAGCATCTCGTCCTGCGCCACCGAGCGGTTGACCGCCTCCACATGTTGCTGGATCGCGTCCAGCACCCTGGGATGGCCCGCCAGCTCCTGATACGAGGCATAGGCGATATTGTTGCGCTCGGCCCAGTTGCCGACCGCGGTCAGGTCGATGTTGATGAAGGCGACGCAGCGGTCGCGACCGTTGCCGAACAGCACCGCCTCAAGGATGTCGGGATAGAACTTCAGCTTGTTCTCGACATACTTCGGCGCGAACATCCGGCCGTCGGCCATCTTGCCGACGTCCTTGGCCCGGTCGATGATCCGCAGATGGCCGCTCTCCTCCTCGAAGAAGCCCGCGTCGCCGGTGGCGACCCAGCCTTCGGTGTCCTTGGTCGAGGCGGTGCTCTCGGGGTTCTTGTAATATTCCACGAAGGTGCCGGGCGAGCGGTAGAAGATCTCGCCATTGCCGTCGATGCGGATCTCCACATCCGGTGCCGGCACGCCGACGGTATCGGCGCGCACCTCGCCATCGGGCTGCACGGTGATGAACACCGTCGCCTCGGTCTGGCCATAGAGCTGCTTCAGGTTGATGCCGAGCGAGCGGTAGAAATCGAAGATCTCCGGCCCGATCGCCTCGCCGGCGGTATAGCCCACCCGCACCCGGCCGAAGCCCAGCGTGTCCTTCAGCGGCCCGTAGACCAGAACATTGCCGATGGCGTATTTGATCCGGTCCATCAGGCCCACCGGCTTGCCGTCCAGGATCTTGCCACCGACCTTCTTGGCATGGGCCAGATAGTGGTGGAACATCCGCCGCTTCAGGCTGCCTGCATCCTCCATCCGGATCATCACGTTGGTCAGCTGGGTCTCGAACACCCGCGGCGGGGCGAAGAAATAGGTCGGCCCGATCTCGCGCAGATCGGTCATCATGGTCTCGGGGCTTTCCGGGCAGTTGACGCAGAAGCCGCACCAATAGGCCTGACCGACCGAGAAGATGAAATCGCCGACCCAGGCCATCGGCAGATAGGACAGGATGTCCTCGTCCCGGCGCAGATGGTCGAACTCCGAGGCGTTCTTGGCGGTCTCGATCACATTGCGGTTGGACAGCACCACGCCCTTGGGCTTGCCGGTGGTGCCCGAGGTATAGAGCATCACGCAGGTGTCGTCATAGCCGATCCCGGCCTGCCGCGCCTTCAGCTCGTTGATATATTCGTCGCGGGCGGCGCGGCCCTGCTGCTGCACATGGGAAAACTGATGCAGCTGCGCATGGTCGTATTTCCGCATGCCGCGCGCGTCGAGATAGATCAGATGCTCGAACTGATGCAGCTGGTCCTGCACCTCGATCACCTTGTCGACCTGCTCCTGATCGCCGGCGATGATGAAGCGCGCGCCGCAATGGCCCAGCACATAGGCCATCTCTTCGGCCACCGCGTCCTGATAGAGCGGCACCGGAATCGCGCCCACCGCCTGCGCCGCGACCATCGACCAATAGAGATAGGGCCGGTTGCGGCCGATGATGGCGATGAAATCGCCCTGGTTGACGCCCAGGTTGATCAGCCCCAGCGCCAGCGCCTCGATCTGCTGTTCGGTTTCGGCCCAGGTCCAGCTCTGCCAGATCCCGAATTCCTTTTCCCGATAGGCCGGCGCCGTCCCGAATTGGGTCGCGTTGCGATGAAGCAGCGCCGGCAGGGACAACAGCCCCTGGGCGCCCGACTGCGTCTGAGCCAATGTGTATTCTCCTCCCTGTCCGGCACTTGGGCCGGCGCTGACCGCCTCCAACGGTTCTGTCCCGATTAGGACAAGTGCAGATCATGCCGTCAACTTTTTCGTGATGTTTTCCCAAACCTTACGAATTGTTACAAAGGGGTGGAAAGGCGGGGACGATCGTAACCGGAGCGGGGTTGCCCCCGAGTGAGACGCGTCCCCCCTTTGCGAAGCCGCCCCCGGAGTGCTAGCCATGGAACCGGAGAGAGGAGACGCCTTTGGACGACCGCGAGCAGCAGATCAGGGCGATGACGAGCGCCGGGCTGAACCTGATCGCCCAGGCGCTGTCGATCTATGACAGCGATCTGCGCCTGGCGGTCAGCAACAGCCGGTTTCAGGAGATGTTCGACCTGCCCGACTGGCTGGTGACGCCGGGGGCGCGGTTCGATGACACCATCCGCCATCTCGCCTCGACCGGCGAATATGGCGACGTCGGCGATGTCGAAACCTATGTGGCGCAGAAGGTCGAACAGGCCCGCGCGTTCGAACCCCACTATATGGAGCGGACCCGCGCCAACGGCCGCACCATATCTGTCGAGGGTTCGCCGCTGCCGCAGGGCGGCTGGGTCACCGTCTATACCGACATCAGCCGCGCCAAGCGCTCGGAGGAACTGCTGCGCGCCCGCTCCGAGGAGCTCTCGGATCAGGTCCTGTCGCATGCCGAGGAACTGTCGGCCGCCAACCGCGAACTGGCCGCCACCATCACCGCGCTGGAAGAGGCCAAACGCCAGCTCACCGCGATCGAGGCGCGGACGCGGCTGACGACCGAGATGATGCCGGCGCATATCGCCCATGTCGACGCGCAGGGCCATTACACCTATTCCAACCGCAAGCTGAACACGGTGCTGCCGGGGCGGCCGTCGGACATCCTCGGCATGCATATGTCCGAGGCGCTGGGACCGGCGAGCTTCGCCAAGGTCGAAGCCCATCTGAACGCCGCCTACGCCGGTCAGAACCCGGTGTTCGAATTCACCGAGGATCACGATTCCCGCCGCATCCGCGTCGCCATGACGCCCGACGGCCAGGGCGGCGTCTATCTGCTGTCGATGGACGTGACCCAGGAAACCCAGGCCCGGGTCGCGCTGCAACAGACCCGGCGGCGGGCGCTGGCGGCGCAGATGACCAGTGGGCTGGCGCATGACTTCTCCAACCTGCTGACCATCATCCTCGGCATGCAGGGCAAGCTGGCCAAGATGGCGCTGCCGGCCGAGGCGCAGGAACTGGTCGCCGCCACCCAGGCCACCGCCAAGCGCGGCGGCCGGCTGCTGGACCGGATCGCCGACATGACCGGCAAGCGCCGGCTGCGGCTGCAGGCCACCGACCTGCATGTGGTGCTGCAGGACCTGCAACTGCTGGCCACCCCCAGCCTGCCACAGGGCATCGGGCTCAGCATTCTGGACCACACACCGGACGGGCCGGTGATGATGGACCCCGGCATGCTGCAGGACGCGCTGCTCAATCTGGTTCTGAACGCGCGCGACGCCTGCGGCGCATCGGGCCAGATCGCCGTCAGCGCCCATGCGATCGGCCGGATCTGGATCGAGATCACCGTCAGCGACACCGGCCCCGGCTTTTCGGCCGAGGCGCTGGACAAGGCGCTCGACCCGTTCTTCACCACCAAGGGCGGCGAGGGTTCGGGCCTGGGGCTGCCGATGGTCTATGACATGGTCAAGCTCGGCGGCGGCGATCTGCGGCTGGGCAATACCTCAAGCGGGGCCACCGTCACCCTGCGGCTGCCCTATCGCGCCGCGCCGGCGGTAACCGGCGGGCTGGCGCTGCTGGTCGAGGACAGCGCCGATCTGCGCGAAACCGTCCGCGACATGCTGGTCAAGCTCGGCCATACGGTGATCGAGGCCGCCTCGGTCGACGAGGCCTCGGCGTTGCTGGCCGATCTCGACGACATCCAGCTGGTGCTGTCGGACATCCGGCTGCAGGGGGCGGCGACCGGGCTCGACCTGCTGGACCGGATCGAGGGCAGCGGGCTGCCCTGCATCCTGATGACCTCGCTGCCGCTGTCGGACCCGCTGCACCGCGCCGCGCTGGCCCGCGCGCCGGTGCTGCGCAAACCCTTCGCGCGCCGGCAGCTGGCGGCGCTGATCCGCGGCGAGGCCGCCGCATGAGCGCGCCGCTGGTCACCATCCTGGACGACGAGCCCGAGATCCGCGGCATCCTGACCGAGGCGCTGGAGGAGGCCGGCTTCCGCACCCAGAGCTTCGCCCGCGCGCGCGAGTTCGAGGCGGCACTGAAACGCGTCACCCCGGATGTCTGCCTGGTCGACCTGTCGCTGCCCGATACCGACGGGCTGGCGCTGGTGCACCGGCTGGCGCTGGAACGCGGCGCCAAGGTGATCATCATCTCGGGCCGCGCCCAGGTGCAGGACCGGGTCACCGGGCTGGAACTGGGCGCCGACGACTATATCACCAAACCCTTCGACCCGGCCGAGGTGGTGGCCCGCATCCGCGCCCGGCTGCGCGGCGGCAAGAGCGCGCCGCAATCGGGACAGACCGCCCGGTTCAACGGCTGGACCGCGCATTTCGACCGCTATGTGCTGGAGGACGACAGCGGCGCCGAAACCCCGTTCAGCCACGCCGAAGGCGAGGTGCTGCGCCTCTTCCTCGACAGCCCCAAGCGGCTGATCAGCCGCACCCAGATGCAGGACGCGCTGGGCGGCGCCGCCGGCGAAAGCTTCGACCGTGCGATGGACGTGCGGATCTCGCGGCTGCGCACCAAGCTGCGCGAGGACCCCAAGAACCCGCGGCTGATCAAGACGATCTACGGCGCCGGCTATATCTTTCTGGGCGATGTGAGCTGGGGCTGAGTGCGCCGTTTCGCCTTCGGCGAGAGTATTTGGAGCGAGAAGAAGCAGCGAGCCGGCCCGCCGCGCGCCCTGACGGAATTGCCGCATCCCGAGACCGCCCCCTTTCCCCCCGCCCGACGCTCGCATAAGACGGGCGCAAAGCAGGAGCGGCGCGATGTCCCATATCACCCTGATCCGTCACGGCCAGGCCAATACCCAGGCCCGAGACGAGGCCGAATACGACCGTCTGAGCCCGCTGGGCAAGCAGCAGGCGCAATGGCTGGGCGAGCATCTGCGCGCCTCTTCCGCCGATCACGGGCGGATCTATTGCGGCACGCTGACCCGGCATCAGGAGACCGCGCAGGCGATGGGCCTGGGCGAACAGGCGATCCGCGATCCGCGGCTGAACGAGCTGGAGTATTTCACCCTCGCCCAGCTGCTGGAACAGCAGCAGGGGGTGGCGATCCCGCAGGACCGCGAGGGCTTCGTCGCGCATCTGCCGATGGTGTTCCAGGCCTGGCAGCACGGCGAGATCGGAAACCCGCCGGAAAGCTTCGACCATTTCGAAACCCGCGTGCGCGAGGCGATGACCGAGATCGCCGCCGGCGCGGGGCCCGCCACGGTGGTGACCTCGGGCGGGCTGATCGCCATGGTGATGCGGCAGATGCTGGAGCTCGATGTCCATGCGATGGCGCGGATGGCGCTGGCGATCATGAACACCTCGTTGCACCGCGTCTTCCCCATCGGCGACCGGCTGAGCCCGGTGCTGTTCAACGCCGTGCCGCATCTGGAGACCCCGGAGCGGCATTTCGCGCAAACCCATCTGTGAAAGGAGCCCCGCGATGACGCATCTGTGGGTCCGTGCCGAACAACGCCCGAACGAGGAGCGCGTGGGTCTGACCCCCGAAGGCGCCGCCGCGCTGATCGCCAAGGGCATCGCGGTGACGGTCGAGGAAAGCTCGGTCCGGGCGATTCCCATCGACGGCTACCGCGCCGCCGGCTGCACCATCGCGGCCGAGAACAGCTGGCCGCAGGCGCCGCGCGACGCGGTGATCTTCGGGCTGAAGGAACTGCCCGACGACGGCTCGGCCCTGCCGCACCGCCACATCATGTTCGGCCATGCCTTCAAGGGCCAGCATTCCGGCAAGGAGCTGCTGCGCCGGTTCAAGGCGGGCGGCGGCACGCTCTACGATCTGGAATATCTGGTGGACGAGGCCGGGCGCCGCGTCGCCGCCTTCGGCTATTGGGCGGGCTACGCGGGCGCCGCGGTAACGCTGAAGGCCTGGGCGGCGCAGCAGCGCGGCGGCATCTGCGGACCGGT
>JBFXGQ010000175.1:0-8315 GCA_050177915.1 Pseudodonghicola sp.
GGTGGCGGAGGCGAACTCCGCCCCCTCTCCCGAGCGGGTCAGCGCCATGCGGCCGTTCACCTGCTCCTTCTGCGGCGGGGTGAACAGCTGCGGCACCGAGATCTCCAGCCCGACGGCCAGTTTCTTCAGCGCCTCATAGGTCGGCGACATCTGGCCGTTCTCGATCTTGCTCAGCGTCGAGCGCGCCAGCCCGGCCTGATTGGCGGCCTGTTCCAGCGTCCAGTTGCGCGCCTTGCGCAGCTCGCGCACCCGCGCGCCCAGATCCAGCGGCTCGGCCGAGATCTCGGGGCCGCCGCTGCGGGCGATGCGGATGATGGATTTCGGGTCGCGTACACTCATTGCGCATCTATAGGCGGCCCGTCGGCAGCTTGCAACGCGCCCGAAGGCAGGCTAGCCAAGGCGCATGCTGTCCATATTCGATCAAGGGCCGCCGCCGCCCTGCCCCACCCCGTTCAACCTGGCCGCCTTCGTGCTGCGTCAGGCCGAGACGACCCCTGAAAAAACCGCGCTGTCGGTGCTGCGCCTCGGCGGGGCCGAGAGCTGGAGCTATGCCGAACTGGCGCAGGCGGTGCGCGGCACCGGCGCCGGGCTGCTGGCCCGCGGGCTCGAACCCGGGCGCATCGTGCTGATGCGGCTGGGCAATACGGTGGAATTCCCGATCGCCTATCTGGGCGCCATCGCCGCCGGGCTGGTGCCGGTGCCGACCTCGTCGCAGCTGACCGCGGCCGAGACCGAGAAGATGATCGCCGATCTCGACCCGGTGGCGGTGCTGCGCGACCCCGAGATCGCCTGCGCCCCCCACCGCTATCAGATCGGGCTGGACGAGCTGGCCGAGATGCGCAGCCTGCCGCCCTGCGACTGGGCGATGGGCGATCCGAACCGGCTGGCCTATGTCGTCTATACCTCCGGCACCTCGGGCAAGCCGCGCGCCGTGGCCCATGCCCATCGCGCCATCTGGGCGCGCCAGATGATGGTCGAGGGCTGGTATGGGCTGACGCCCGAGGACCGGCTGTGCCATGCCGGCGCCTTCAACTGGACCTATACGCTGGGCACCGGGCTGATGGACCCCTGGACCATCGGCGCCACCGCGCTGATCCCCGAGCCGGGGACCGAGATCGCCCGCCTGCCCGAGATCCTGCGCGCCCATCGCGCCACCATCTTCGCCGCCGCGCCGGGGGTCTATCGCCGCATGCTGCGCGGCCGCGACCGGCTGGAGCTGCCGGACCTGCGCCACGGGCTCAGCGCCGGCGAGAAGCTGTCGCAGGATCTGCACCGCCGCTGGACCGCGATGACCGGCACCGAGCTGCACGAGGCCTATGGCATGTCGGAATGCTCGACCTTCATCTCCTCCAGCCCGGCGCATCCGGCGCGCGGCGTGGCGCTCGGCCGGCCGCAGCCCGGCCGCCGCATCGCCATCGTCGACGAGGACGGCCAGCCGGTGCCGCAGGGCGAACCCGGCACCATCGCCATCCACAGCCGCGATCCCGGCCTGATGTTGGGCTATCTCAACGCCCCCGAGGACAGCGCCGCGCGGTTCCGCGGCGACTGGTTCCTGACCGGCGACCAGGGCGCCATGGCAATCGACGGCGAGATCAGCTATCTGGGCCGCAACGACGACATGATGAACGCCGGCGGCTACCGGGTCTCGCCGGTCGAGGTCGAGGCGGCGCTGGCCACCTGCCCCGGCGTCGACCAGGTCGGCGCGGCCGAGGTCGAAATCAAGGCCGACACCCGCGTCATCGTCGCCTTCTATACCGGCCCCGCGCCTCTGGAAGAGACGATGCTGCGTGCCTATGTCGAGGAGCGTCTGGCACGCTACAAGCAGCCGCGCGCCTTCGTGCATCTGGAAACCCTGCCGACGGGCGCCAACGGCAAGCTGCTGCGCCGCGCCCTGCCGGCCTATTTCCCCGGGAGCGAAACGCCCGCATGACCGACAGGACCGTCAAGCTCGACATCCTCTCAGATCCGATCTGCCCCTGGTGCTATATCGGCAAGACCAATCTGGACCGGGCCCTGGCGGCCGTTCCGGATCATCCCTTCGTGATCGAGTTCCACCCGTTCCAGCTGAACCCCGACATGCCCGCCGGCGGCATGGACCGGCGCGCCTATCTCGAGGCCAAGTTCGGCGGCCGCGAGGGCGCCGTGCGCGCCTATGCGCCGGTGGTCGAACGGGCCGAGGCCGCCGGGCTCAGCATCAATTTCGAGGCGATGACGCGCACCCCCAACACGCTGGACGCGCATCGGCTGATCCACTGGGCCGGGATCGAGGGCTGTCAGCTCGACGCGGTGGACGCGCTGTTCAAGGCCTATTTCACCGAAGGACGCGACATCGGCGATCACGAAGTGTTAAGCGATATCGCCGACAGTCTGGGGATGGATGCCGCCGTCGTGCATAAGCTTCTGGTCTCGGATGCGGACCGTGACGCCATCCGGCAACGCGACGCCCACAGCCGCGAGATGGGGGTGAGCTCGGTCCCCACCTTCATCGTGGCGGGCAAGCACGCGGTGCCCGGCGCGCAGCCCGCCGAATTGTGGCAAAAGGTGATCGAGGAGATCCGGGAGCAGCTTGCCCAGTGATAAACTTCAAGCCTTTGACGGTGGTCTACAGCCTTGTCTTCGTGGTGACACTGGGCACGCTGTTCTTTCACTACGTCGAAAGCTGGAGCTGGATCGATTCCTATTTCTTCACCGTGGTGACGATCTCCACCGTCGGCTACGGCAACCTGGTGCCGGCCACCGTGCTGGGCAAGATCGGCACCACCGTGCTGATCTTCTTTGGCCTGGGGATCTTCGCCGTGGCGATCCAGCAGTTCGCGCTCTACAACATGCGCAAGCGCGAGGAAGAGACCGAATGGCTGATCGCACGGCTGGGCCATCATCACGACACCGTTGACGAAAGCGGCGCGGCGGTGGCCAACGAGGATGATCAGCCGCGCCCCGCCGCCTCTCCGGCAGAGTGACGCCGGGGCCTTTGGGGTAACGTCGGATCCGGTCTGGCACTCAGCTTTAGGGCGTGTTACCGCCGCTCCGTGAGTTTGGAGCAGCCATGCAAGATCGTATGTCGCGGACCGAGTTCATCGCGCTGATCGCGATGATGTTTGCCACCATTGCCTTTTCCATCGACGCCATGCTGCCGGCGCTGCCCGAGATCGGCGCCGAGCTGAGCCCCGAGAACGTCAACCGCGCCCAGATGATCCTGACCGCCTTCGTGCTGGGCATGGGCGGCGGCACCTTCGTCACCGGGCCGCTGTCGGACGCCTTCGGGCGCAAGCGGATCATCCTGCTGGGCTCCATCATCTATATCGTCGCCGCCGCCATCGCCTGGTCCAGCACCACGCTCGAGGTGGTTCTGGCCGCCCGGCTGCTGCAGGGGCTCGGCGCCTCGGGCCCCCGTGTTGTGGCGCTGGCGGTGGTGCGCGATCTCTATGCCGGGCGCGAGATGGCCAAGATGGTGTCGGTCGCCATGATGATCTTCACCATCTTCCCGGCCTTCGCGCCGCTGATCGGCTCAGGCATCATCGCGCTCACCGGCTGGCGCGGGATCTTCCTGGCCTTCAT
This sequence comes from Pseudodonghicola sp., assembly GCA_050177915.1. Classification (GTDB taxonomy): domain Bacteria; phylum Pseudomonadota; class Alphaproteobacteria; order Rhodobacterales; family Rhodobacteraceae; genus Pseudodonghicola. The sequence goes on from JBFXGQ010000175.1 coordinate 3,559, forward strand.
CCTGTTCTCGCTGGTCTCCACCCTGTGGATGGGGCTGCGCCTGCCCGAGACGCTGCCGCCCGAACGGCGCCGCGCGTTTCGCGCGCCGCTGCTGGGCGCGGCGATCCTGGACATGGCCCGCCACCCCACCGTGCGGCTCTCCATCGTGGTGCAGACGCTGTGCCTCGGGTCGCTCTTCACCATGATCCTGATGATCCAGCCGGTCTATGACGTGATCTTCGACAAGGCGGAAAGCTTTCCCATCTACTTCGGCGCGGTGGCGCTGCTCTCCGGCTCGGCCAGCCTGCTGAACGCCGCCATCGTGGTCCGCGTCGGCATGCGCCGGATCGTCACCTGGTCGCTCGGCGCCCAGATCCTGCTGGCCGCCAGCATGCTGTTCGCCGGCGAACTCGGCCTGCCGAACGGCGTCTACTTCTGGGTATTCCTGATCTGGCAGACCTGCGTCTTCTTCCTCGCCGGCACCACCATGGGCAATCTCAATGCCATCGGCATGGAGCCGATGGGCCATATCGCCGGCATGGCGGCCTCGATCATGGGGGCGATCTCCACCGTCGGCAGCGGGCTGCTGTCGGCGCCGGTCGGGCTGCTGTTCGACGGCACCGTGCGGCCGCTGGCCGGCGGCATCTTCGTGATGTCGGCCATCGCCTTTGCGCTGATGCTGCAAATGGCCCGGATCGAGGCGCGCGAAACCCCGTGATCCTTGTTGCGCGCCCCGGAACCGGCTTAGGCTGGCCGGGTAACGGAGGCGCGTCATGGACGACTATTACGATCTCGGCAGCTACAGCTGCCCCATCACCACCGCCGCACCCGCGGCGCAGCTCTGGTTCGACCGCGGGCTGATCTGGATCTACGGCTACAACCATCAGGAGGCGGTGGCCTGCTTCCGCCGCGCGCTGCAGCATGACCCGGACTGCGCCATGGCCCATTGGGGCGTCGCCTATGCCGCCGGCCCCAACTACAACATGCCCTGGGTCCGCTACGACGCCAGAAGCCGGGCCGAGGCGCTGGCCACCGCCTTCGACGCCGCGCAACAGGCGCTGGCCCGGCGCGAGGGGCTGAGCCCGGCCGAGGCGGCGCTGATCGACGCCCTCGCCGCCCGCTATCCGCAGCGCGCGCTGTCGGACGACATGCCGCGCTGGGACCGCGATTTCGCCGATGCCATGCGCGCGGGTTTCGCCCGCTGCCCCGACCACCTGGACCTGCGCGCGGTCTATGTCGAGGCGCTGCTCAACCTCACACCCTGGCAGATGTGGGACCTAAAGACCGGCCGCCCCGCCGCCGGCGCCGCCACGCTCGAGGCGCAGCGCGCGTTGGAACAGGCGATGGCGCGCAGCCCCGGGGCGATGTCCCACCCGGGCCTGCTGCACCTCTATGTCCACCTGATGGAAATGTCGCCGACCCCGGAAAAGGCGCTGAAGGCGGCCGATGTGCTGCGCACCCTGGTGCCCGACGCCGGCCATCTGGTGCATATGCCGACCCATATCGACGTGCTCTGCGGCCAGTATCACGACGCCGTGCACTGGAACCAAAGGGCGGTCGAGGCCGATCTGAAGTACTATGCCCGCGAGGGCGCGCTCAACATCTACTCCGGCTACCGCGAGCACAATTATCACTTCATCATCTACGGCGCGCTGTTCCTCGGCCAGATCGAACCGGCGCTGGCGGCCAACCGCGGCATCTGGGAGACCATCCCCGAGGAGATGCTGCGCATCGAAAGCCCGCCGATGGCGGACTACTACGAGAGCTTCAAGGCGATGGGGCCGCATATCCTGATCCGCTTCGGCCGCTGGGCCGAGTGCACCGCGCTGGCGCTGCCCGAGGACCGCGACCTCTATCGCACGCTCACTGCCACGGTGCATTACGCCCGCGGCCTCGGCCATGCCGCCCTGGGCGATGTGGCCGCCGCCGAGGCGGAGGAACAGCTGTTCCACGCCGCCCGCGCCCGGGTGCCGGACAGCCGCCTGATGCACAACAACAAGGTCGTCGATCTGCTTGAAATCGCGGCAGAAATGCTGCGGGGCGAGATCGAGTATCGCAAGGCCAACTATGATCTCGCCTTCGCCCATCTGCGCCGCGCCGTCGCGCTGGACGACGATCTGCCCTATGACGAACCCTGGGGCTGGATGCAGCCGGCGCGCCACGCGCTGGGGGCGCTGCTGCTGGAACAGGGCCGCCGGACCGAGGCCGAAGCGGTCTATCGCGCCGATCTGGGCCTCGACGGCGCCCTCTCCCGGGCCTGTATCCATCCCGATAACGTCTGGAGTCTCAAGGGCTTGTACGACTGTCTGCAAGCAAGAGGCGAACCGGTCGAGAGCGTGCTGATCAAGCAGAAGCTCGACATCGCCCAGGCCCGCGCCGACGGTGTGGCGGCCTCTTGCGGCTGCGCCCAGGCGGCGATGCGGGCCAGCGTCTGACCCGTCGATTTGCGGCGGCTGCGCCGCCGCAAGCCTCCGGCGGGAGTATTTGAGCGAAGAGAAGAAGGCAGGATCCCCTCGTTCTTCTCTTCGCAGAAATACTCCGGGGGAAGCGCGCCGCAGGCGCGCTGGGGGCAGCGCCCCCGAACCCGCTCAGCCCGAACCCGCTCAGCCTTTCGCGCCGGCCTTCTTCTTCTCTGCCGCCACCTTCTCGGCCAGATCGCGGGCGATGGCGAAGGCGCCCTTGATCTTGTCGGCATCCTTGGACCAGTCGCGACGGATGACGATCTTGTTGTCCTTGATCTTGGCCAGCCCCTGCTGCCCCTGCACGAATTCCACCAGCCCCTGGGGCGAGGCGAATTTGTCGTTGTGGAACCGGATCGTCGCGCCCTTGGGGCCGCCGTCCAGCTGGGCGATGCCGGCGCGTTTGCACATCGCCTTGATGCGCACCACCAGCAGCAGCGTGTTGACCTCCTTCGGCAGCGTGCCGAAACGGTCGATCAGCTCGGCGGCGAAGCCCTCCAGCTCCACCTTGGTGGAGAGCGACGACAGCCGGCGATAGAGGCCGAGCCGCACGTCGAGATCGGGCACGTAATCCTCGGGGATCAGCACCGGCACGCCGAGGTTGATCTGCGGCGCCCATTGATCGTCGGCCTCCGACAGCCCCTCCAGCTCGCCCGCCTTGATCTTGGCGATCGCCTCCTCCAGCATCTGCTGATAGAGCTCATAGCCCACATCGCGCATCTGCCCGGACTGTTCCTCGCCCAGCAGGTTGCCGGCGCCGCGGATGTCGAGGTCCTGCGAGGCCAGGGTGAAGCCGGCCCCCAGCGTGTCGAGGCTGCCCAGCACGCGCAGCCGCTTCTCGGCGGTGGCGGTCAGCTTGGCGCGCGGTTTGGTGGTCAGATAGGCATAGGCGCGGGTCTTGGACCGGCCGACCCGGCCGCGGATCTGATAGAGCTGCGCCAGGCCGAACATATCGGCGCGATGCACGATCATCGTGTTGGCGGTGGGGATATCCAGACCGCTTTCGACGATGGTGGTGGCCAGCAGCACGTCGTATTTGCCGTCGTAGAAGGCGTTCATCCGGTCGTCGAGTTCGCCCGCCGCCATCTGGCCGTGGGCGGTGATGAAGGTCACCTCGGGCACCTGGGTGCGCAGGAACTCCTCGATCTCGGCCAGGTCGGTGATCCGCGGCACCACATAGAAGCTCTGGCCGCCGCGGTAGTGCTCGCGCAGCAGCGCCTCGCGCACGGTGACGGCGTCGAATTCGCTGACATAGGTGCGGATCGCCAGCCGGTCGACCGGGGGCGTGCCGATGATCGACAGATCGCGCACCCCCGACAGCGACAGCTGCAGGGTGCGCGGGATCGGCGTCGCGGTCAGCGTCAGCACGTGGATGTCCGAGCGCAGCTGCTTCAGCCGCTCCTTGTGGCCGACGCCGAAATGCTGTTCCTCGTCGATGATCAGCAGGCCGAGGTTCTGGAACCGGATGCCCTTGGCCAGCAGCGCATGGGTGCCGACGACGATATCGACGGTGCCGCGCGCCAGCCCCTCGCGGGTCTTGGCGGCCTCGGCCGAGGAGACGAAGCGGCTGAGTTGACGTACTGCGAGAGGAAAGCCACGGAACCTCTCGGCAAAGCTGGCATAATGCTGCCGCGCCAGCAGCGTGGTCGGGGCGATCACCGCGACCTGCACGCCGGACATGGCGGCGGCGAAGGCGGCGCGCATCGCCACCTCGGTCTTGCCGAAGCCGACGTCGCCGCAGATCAGCCGGTCCATCGGATTGCCGCTGCCCAGATCCTGCAGCACATCGGCGATGGCGCGCATCTGGTCGTCGGTCTCCTGATAGGGGAAACGGGCGCAGAAGCTTTCCCAGGCGTGATGCTCGGGCTCCAGCACCGGGGCGTGGCGCAGGGCGCGCTCGGCGGCGACCCGGATCAGCCGGTCGGCCATCTCGCGGATGCGTTCCTTGAGCCTGGCCTTCTTGGCCTGCCAGGCGCCGCCGCCGAGCCGGTCCAGCAGCCCCTCGTCATGGCCGTATTTCGACAGCAGCTCGATATTCTCGACCGGCAGGTAAAGCCTTGCGCCTTCGGCATATTCCAGCAGCAGGCATTCATGGGCGGCGCCCGCGGCGGTGATCACCTCCATGCCCTGATAGCGGCCGATGCCGTGGTCGACATGCACCACCAGATCACCGGGGCTGAGCGATTGCGCCTCGGTCAGGAAATTCTCGGCCTTGCGGCGTTTCTTCGGCGCCCGGATCAGCCGGTCGCCCAGCACGTCCTGTTCGGCGATCACCGTCAGATCCGGCGTCTCGAAGCCGTTCTCCAGCGCCCAGACCGC
>JBFXGQ010000176.1:0-8292 GCA_050177915.1 Pseudodonghicola sp.
TCATCGGCGGCCTCGGCAACCTCTGGGGCACGCTGGCGGGTGGGGTGGTGATCGGCGTGGCGCAATCGCTGGGCGCGCAGATCTCGCCGGCGTTCCAGACGCTGGCCGGCCACCTGGTCTTCTTCGCCGTGCTGGCCATCCGGCCGCGCGGCCTGTTCCCCCGGATGGATTGAGCCCATGATGCTGTCGCTGTCGAAACCCGCCCTTCGCGTCACCCTCGGCCTGATCGTCGTCGCCCTGCTGCTGGGCTCCGCCCCCTGGTGGGCGGGCCGCGCCGACCTGCGGCTGATCGGCGAGTTCATGAGCTTTCTGGCGCTGGCCGTGCTGTGGAACCTGCTGGCGGGCTACGCCGGGCTGATGTCGGTGGGCCAGCAGGCCTTTGTCGGCATCGGCGGCTATATGCTGTTCATCGGGGTGATCTGGCTGGGGCTGCCGCCCCTGGCCGCAATCCCGCTGGCGATGCTGGTGGCGGGGCTGGCGGGCGCCATCTTCGCCCCCCTGTTGTTCCGGCTGGAGGGCGCCTATTTCGCCATCGGAACCTGGGTCGCGGCGGAAACCGTGTCGCTGATCTTCGCCGCCATCCCCTCGTTGGGCGCCGGCGCCGGCATGTCGCTGCCGGTGGCCGCGGTGCGCGGCATCGCCGAGAGCCGCGAGGGGCGCGAGGCGGTGATCTACTGGCTGCTCTTGGGTCTCGGCCTCGGCACCCTGGCGGGCGCCTATGCGCTGGTCCGCTCCAAGCCCGGGCTGGCGCTGATGGCGCTGCGCGACAACCCGCTCGGCGCCGGTTCGGTCGGGGTCGACATCTGGCGCACCCGGTTCTGGACCTATGTCGGCGTGGCGGCAGCCACCGGCGCCATCGGCGCGGTGATCTTCCTGCAAAAGCTGCGGATCTCGCCGGTCTCGGCCTTCTCGCTGACCGACTGGACGGTGATCGTGATCTTCATCGTGGTGATCGGCGGCATCGGCCGGCTGGAAGGCGCCATCATCGGCACGCTGGCCTATTTCCTGCTGCGCGAGCTGCTGGTGGATTACGGGGCGATCTACATGATCGTGCTGGGGCTGGCCGCCATCCTGATCATGACCGTCTCCCGCTCGGGCATCTGGGGGGTGCTGGAGCGCCGCTTCGGCCTGTCGCTGCTGCCGACCCGGCGCCGACGGGACTGACGCCGCGGACCTGCCCGAAATCCGCGCGGCGCCGCACGCGCGCCGCGCGATTTCCCACCCCCGCCCTTCCCCGTGCGCCCGCGCTGCGACACAATGGCTGCGACACCGACCGGAGCCGACGATGAAACTCGCCCTCGCCCAGATCGCCCCGCTCAGCCAGCCGCCGCAGGCGGTGCTGGCGCTGGTCGCGGATCTGCTGACCACTGTTGCCTCCCAGCAGGTCGACCTGCTGGTGCTGCCCGAACTGCTGCTGCCCGGCTACAACCAGCCGCAGGCACATGCCGCGCTGTCGCAGCCGCAGGGCGGCGACTGGGTGCAACAGATGGCGCAGATGGCGCGGCAGGCCGGCTGCGCGATCGCCTTCGGCTGGGCGGAACGCCGCGGCGATGAGGTGTTCAACGCCGCCACGGTGATCGACCCGGCGGGCGAGGTGCTGGCGCATTACCGCAAGATCCAGCTGTTCGGCCCGATGGAGCGGGCCAGTTTCGCGCCCGGAACCGAGGCGCCGCCGGTCTTCGACTATCGCGGCCGCCGCTTCGGTCTGCTGATCTGCTACGACATCGAATTCCCCGAACACGGCCGCAGCCTCGCCCGCCGCGGGGCCGAGGTGGCGCTGGTGCCCACCGCCAATCCGGCCGGCTACGAGCATGTGCAGCGGCTGCTGGTCCCCGCGCGCGCCTATGAGAACCGGATGACGGTGGTCTATGCGAATTACTGCGGGCCGGAGGGCGATCTGACCTTCGGCGGCGGCTCGGTCATCGCCGGGCCCGACGGTCAGGTGGTCGCCGCCGCCGGCCTGCAACCCGCCTGCCTGATCGTCGATCTGCCCGAGGCTGGCAGCTACCGGGCCGATCTGCTGTCGACCCAGCTCGACGATCTGCGCGACCTGGGCTGAGGCTCAGCCGGCGATCAGCCGGGCGCCGTCCAGCAGGCTGAGGACCGGCCGTCCCAGCGCCACCCGCAGCGCCGGCGCGTAGGGCGGCAGGTTACCGCATTCCAGCACGAGCGCGCCGATCTCCGGCGTCTCGGCGATCAGCGCGCGCCCGGCCGCGACCACCGCCGCCCCGATCTGCGCCGGATCGAGGCTGTCGCGCTGCCGGTCCTTGGCGCTGAGGAAGGTCTCGGCGAAGACCGCGCAGCCCTCCAGCCCGGCGATGCGCACCTCCTCGGCCCGGGTGCCCGCCGCCGCCAGCGCCGCCGCCCCGAGGCTTTGGCGCGAGGCGGTGAGGATGCCCACCGGCCGGCCGCCGGTCATCGCGCGCGCCAACGGCACCAGGCTGAGGCCGGAGAGCAGCACCGGGATGCGCACCGCCGCCGCGATCTCCTCCTGCACGGTGATCAGGAACCCGCAGGTCGAGGTGATCAGCACCGCGCCCTCGGCCTCCAGCGCCCGGGCGGCGGCGATGAAGCGCGCCACCAGCACCGGCGCCGGGCGGCCGTCGCGCACGATATCGGGGCTGCCTGCCCCTTCGACCACGCGCAGCCGCGCCGGCAGGTGATAGCTGACGGGATTGCCGGCATCGCCGGGGATGCGGGGGAACCGGGTGTCGAGGCTCAGGATTCCAATGAAGGCCGACATCGCTGTCTTCGGTCGAGGGTGGAGAGGATCAGCGGCGTGACATAGATCGGGATCTGTCCCAGCGCCACGAACAGGCTGAAGGTCGGGTCATGCGGCAGCGCCGCCAGCAGGACCGAGATATTGCGGTTGCCGAACAGCAGCCCGATGGCGCGGGCCCGGTCGGTGGGCAGCAGGCGGGCGAGCGCGCCGCGCAGCAGCAGATTGGTGCCGAGGTTCAGCGCCAGCGCCATCAGCGCCAGCACCAGGGCGAGGCCGGGGCGCGCCCTCACCTCGGCCAGCACGCCATCCATCAGCGGGAACAGGAAGGCCAGCATCGCCAGCGCCGCCACCCCGTCCATCGCCCGGCCATGGGCGGCGAGCCGCGCCGGCCCGACCACCCCGCGCAGCAGCAGGCCGAAGGCCAGGCCGCCGGCCAGCATCGCCAGCACCTTGAGCGCGATGGCGCCCGGGTCGACGGCGATGCCCGCCTCGGCCAGCCACAGCGCCGCGGGCACCAGCAGCGGCGCCAGCAGCGTGCCGATCAGCGTGTGCAGCAGCGCCAGCCGCGCGTCATAGCCCAGCATCAGCGCGATATTGGGCGCGGAGCTGAGCGGCGGCGCGGCGGCGAAGGCCACCAGCACCAGCATCAGCCCGGCGCCGAGGCCGATCCACTGGCCCAGCGCATGCGCCGCTAGCGCGGCGACCGGCTGCGCCAGCAGCAGCCCGGCCAGGATCGGCAGCATCCGGCGCGGCGCCAGCAGATCGCGCAGCACCCCGCGCAGATCCAGCCGGGCGATGGCCAGCCCGGTCAGCAGGCTGACCAGCGCCGGCAGCAGCGGGATCAGCAGCCCGTGCGGCAGCGGCAGCAGCGGCACCACAACCAGCCCCGCCAGCAGGATCACCCGCGCGTGCAGCCCGATCCACTCCAGCGCGCGGGCGGGGTTCACTTCGGCGCCTGCTGCAGCGCCTCGGGCAGCCAGGTCGCCAGGCCGGGGAAGGCGACCAGAATGCCCACCATCACCACCATGATGGCGAACATCGGCAGCGCGGTGCGGGCGATATAGCCCATGTCGTGCCGGGTCATCCCCTGCAGCACGAACAGGTTGAACCCCACCGGCGGGGTGATCTGCGCCATCTCGACCACCACCACGATGAAGATGCCGAACCAGATCAGGTCGATGCCGGCGGCGCGGATCATCGGCTCGATGATCGCCATGGTCAGCACCACCGCCGAGATCCCGTCCAGGAACATGCCGATGACGATGTAGAACAGCGTCAGCGCCGCGATCAGCGCGATCGGCGACAGCCCGAAGGAGCCGATCCATTCCGCCAGCGCCCGCGGCACGCCGGTGAAGCCCATCGACAGGGTGAGGAAACTCGCCCCCATCAGGATCAGCGCGATCATCGCCGAGGTGCGGGTGGCGCCCAGCAGGCTTGCGACAAAGCTCTGCCAGCTGAGCGATCCCTGGGTGCCCGCGATCACCAGCGCACCGACGACGCCGAAGGCCGCGGCCTCGGTCGCGGTGGCGAAGCCGGTGTACATCGAGCCGATCACCATCACGATCAGCGCGATCACCGGCAGCAGCAGCACCGAATTGCGCAGCGCGCCGACAAAACCCAGCCGCGGTTCGGGCGCCGGCTTCTCCTTCGGCCGCAGCAGCGACCAGAGCGCGATATAGCCCATGAACATCGCCGCCAGCACCAGGCCGGGGAAGACGCCCGCCATGAACAGGCTGGTGATGCTTTCGCGCACGCTGACCCCGTAGACGATCAGCGTCAGCGACGGCGGGATCATCAGCCCCAGCGTCGCCGCGCCGGCCAGCGTGCCGATGATCATGAACTCGGGATAGCCGCGCTTGCGCAGCTCCGGGATCGACATCTTGCCCACCGTGGTCAGCGTCGCGGCAGAGGAGCCGGAGACCGCGGCAAAGACGGTGCAGCCCACCACATTGGTGTGCAGCAGCCCGCCCGGAAAGCGCGCCAGCCAGGGGGCGAGACCGCGGAACATGTCCTCGGACAGCCGGGTACGATAGAGGATCTCGCCCATCCAGATGAACAGCGGCAGCGAGGTCAGCGTCCAGCTCGAGGCGCTGGACCAGACGGTGATCGCCATCGAGCTGCCCGGGTTGCGCGAGGTGAAGCCGATCATGCCCATATAGGCCACGCCCATCAGCGCCAGCCCGACCCACAGGCCGGAGCCCAGCAGGAAGAACATCACGAAGAGGAAGACGCCGATCTTCAGCCCGGTGGCGTCGCGGTCGAAGCCGGTCATCGCGTGGACCGCGCCGTAGATCACCAGCAGACAGGCACCGAGGACCGCGATCCGCACCTTGCGGCTGCGCAGCAGGTCGCGCAGCGGTGCCTCGGGCGGGGCGTCGACGCCCAGCGACCGCGTCGCCAGCACCCGCAGCAGGTTGTCGACCAGCGCCACCGCCAGCAGGGTGGCGCCGACCGCCATCGCCAGCTGCGGGATCCACAGCGGCGTGCCGTCCTGCCCCTGCGAGATGTCGTTGATCTTGTGGCTGAGGATCGGCGCGCGGATCGCATGCCAGGCGAAGAACAGCCCGACCACGGCGGCGGCACTGTAGCACCAGATCTCGACCCCGCGGCGCCAGGCGCCGCTGCGTTCGACGAAGATGCCGACGCGGATATGTTCGTTATGGGCAAAGGTATAGGCCAGCCCGAGGAAGGAGGCGGCGGCCATGGCGTAGCCGGCGTAATTGGCGCCGCCGGGCAGCAGCAGGCCGAACCAGCGCGCCAGCATCTGCGCCACCACGAGGCCGAGCACCGCCAGCAGCGCCAGCGCGGCACCATAGCCGGCGAGAGAATAGAGAAAATCGAGCAGGCGCCGCAGCAGCATCGCAGGACGGCGGAGCCAGGGCGGAGGCGGGGGAGGAGCGGAGATCGACGTCATGCCGGCAGGGCGCCCCCGCGCAGACCGCGGGGGCATCCGATCTTAGTCGGCTTTGTAGGCGTCGATGATGGCCTTGCCGTCGGCGCCGGTGGCCTCGAGCCATTCGGCGGTCATCGTCGCGCCGATGCCGGCCAGATCGGCGGCCAGTGTCTCGGAGGGGGCAGCGACGGTCATGCCGTTGTCGGCCAGCGTCTTGACGAAGCCGTCAGCCAGCGCGGCGGCGGTCGCGGTGCCGCGGGTCTGGGCGGCCTCGGCGGCCTTGGTGACGCAGGCCCGCACGTCCTGCGGCAGCGCCGCCAGGGCTTCGGTGTTCACGAAGACGGTGTTGCGCGGCAGCCAGGCCTTCACGTCGTAGAAATAGCCCATGTCCTCCCAGACCTTCTCGTCGACGCCGGTGGCGCCCGAGGAGATCATCGATTCCACCACGCCGGTGGCCAGCGCCTGCTTCAGCTCGGCCGCCTCGATCTGGGTCGGGACCATGCCGGACAGCGCGGCGACCCGGGCGGTGGTGGCGTTATAGGCGCGGAACTTCACCCCCGCCATATCGGCGACGCTGTTGATCTCCTTGCCGAAATACATCCCCTGCGGCGGCCAGGGCACGGAATAGAGCAGGGTCAGGTTCTGATCCGACAGCACCTTGCTCAGCACCGGCTCGGCCGCCTTGCGCAGCTTTTCCGACGCCTCGAAGGAGCTGGCGAGGAAGGGGATCGAATCATAGCCGAAGATCGGGTTCTCGTTGGCATGGGCCGACAGCAGCCGTTCGCCGATCTGCGCCTCGCCCAGCTGCACCGCGCGCTTGATCTCGCCGCCCTTGAACAGTGACCCGCCCGGGTGGACGGTGATCTCCAGCGCGCCGTTCGAACAGCTCTTGACCTCATCGGCGAAGGCGACGGCGTTCTCGGTGTGGTAGTTGTTGGCCGGATAGGCCACCGGCATGTCCCAGGTTTCGGCCTGAGCGCTGCCGGCGGCGATGCTGGCGGCCAGAACGCCGCATGCGGCGAGAAGGGGGAAGGATTTTTTCATGGGTCTTCTCTCTGTTGGTTGTGGTCGTTCAATCGGTATCGCCCGCTGCCGGGCGGGCCAATTCGGGGACCCTTGGCGGGTCTCTTCCTATGTGATGCCAGATGTGACGCCGCGAGCCTACATTGCAAAACTCGCTCGTGTATGACTAAAATTCATGACCGGTCGATTTTCTTTCAATCCGGCAGCGCCACCGGGCCGAGTTCGGGGTAGAGATCGCCGGGACCGGGGTTGGCGGCGGGGGCCGCGCCGCCCAGATGCGCCATGATCCCCCAGACCGCGTTCAGCCCGGTCTGCACCGCGCCCTCGACCCAGGCCGGGGTCCAGCTGACGCCATCGCCGGCCAGGAACAGCCCGCGCTGGCGCTCGGGCAGGTTGCCTTGCATGAAATGCCCGTAGATCCGGTGGTTATAGCGATAATGCCCGGGCAGCGCCCCCTTGAAGGCACCGAGGAAATTCTCGTCCGCCTCCCAGCTCACGCACATCGGCGCGCCGCGGATATGGGCGGCGATATCGACACCGGGATAGACCTTGCCCAGCGCCTTCAGCGCCAGATCGACCCGCTTTTCGGCCGACAGCGGCAGCACCTTCAGCGCGTCGGTCATCCAGCTGTAGCTGAGGCAGATCACCCCCGGCCGGTCGTCGCCATTGTCGAAGAAATAGGTGCCGCGCGTCAGCCGGTCGGTCAGCGTCATCGACATGGCGGGGCGGCCGCTGGCCGGGTCGATGTCCTTCCAGAACGGGCGATCCACCATGACAAAGGTCTTGGCCGCCTGCATGTAGCGGGTGCGATCCAGCGCCATCCACAGCTTCTGCTCGAACAGATCCTCCTCAACATCCATCGCGGTGGTCAGCAGGTGGCTCTGGCAGGTGACCAGAACCGCTGCGTAATCCTTCTGATTGCCCCATTGGTCGGTGACCGTGACCGGCCCGGCGCCGGCGGAGCGCGAAATCGCCGTGGCGCGGCTGCGGGTGGCGCCGCCGTTGAGGCTGGAAAGACTGGTGCCCTCGGGCCAATGGGTGCAGGCGGGTTCCGCCCGCCACAGCCGTTTGAGCACCTGCGCCACCCCGCCGATCACCAGATGCTGGTTGTCGTCGAGCCCCAGCAGGTTCACCCTCAGGATCTCCAGCATCGAGTTGGGGAAATCGCTGTCCCAGCCGCCGGTGCCGAAACCGACCTGACCGAAGACCTCGCGATGACGGAAGCTCAGCGCCTGGAACGCCTCAGACCGGGTGACGAAATCGTAGAAGGTCCGCTCGTCCCATTCCGCCACCAGCGGGTTCCACAGCGCCTTGATCCGGTCCACGTCGCGCGCCGCGATCGCTGCCTGCAGGTCGGGAAAGGCGGCATGTTCGGCCAGCGCCGCGTCATAGGCCACGGCGATCTCGCGATAGAGCCGGGGCAGATCGTCCAGCTCACGCGCGAACAGCGTCTCACCCTCAAGGTCGATCACCGTCGATCCGGCCGAGGCGCTCAGCGGATTGGGGAAAGGCGCGGTCTTGCAGCCGACCAGGTTCAGGTAATGGAAGAACCCGCGCGAGGAGGCCGGGAAGCGCATGCCGCCCAGTTCGGCGATGATGCCGTCGCTGCCCTCGAAGGTCTCCGACCGCAGCCGGCCGCCGAATTTCGCCGATT
>JBFXGQ010000177.1:0-8288 GCA_050177915.1 Pseudodonghicola sp.
TCCCGCTCCATCTGGTAATCGCGGGCTGCCCGTCGCTCAAAACCTTTTACCAGGGCGACATCCGCCACTGGCATCAGCTTTTCGACGCGGCTTGCCATGTACGGCCGGCCATGGGGATCAGTGTGTCCGCTTGGGAAGAAGCGCAACGGTTCATGGGGCCCGAGCAGGCATCGATCGTTGTTGTCGCCATGCTGGAACGCTTTACCGACATCCGATCGCCCGGCGGATACCTCCGTGCGCTGACTTCGAAGGCGGCGGCGGGCGAGTTCTCTTGCGGGCCGATGGTCATGGCGCTGATGTCCCGGCGAAACGCGGCGTGATGTTCACAGCTGTGAACATTCTCCCCGTCGACGCCCCAATCGACGAAGTTCACAGCTGTGAACTCTCTGCGCCGTCTGATGAGCAACCAGCAGACAGAGGGAAAGGTTGGGGGTTTGAGGGGTGACGGGAAGTGAGATCGGGAGAGTGGCTTCCGGCGCCCGTCGTGGAGAAGATCTGATGGCGAAAGCAGCCCAGAAAATCACGCTGTCCCCCTCGCGGGACATCCCCTTCGACAAGCTCGTCCTGAGCCAGTCCAACGTACGGCGCATCAAGGCTGGCGTCTCAGTCGAGGAACTGGCCGAGGACATCGCGCGACGCGGGCTCTTGCAGGGATTGAACGTCCGGCCCATGCTCGATGCCGATGGGGTCGAGACCGGCATGTTCGAGATCCCGGCCGGTGGCCGCCGCTTCCAGGCGCTGTCGCTGCTGGTGAAGCAGAAGCGGCTGGCCAAGACCGCGCCGATCCCCTGCATCGTTCGGGATGCCGCGTCGGATATCCTGCCCGAGGACGACTCGCTGGCGGAGAACATGCAGCGCGTCGCCCTGCACCCGCTGGATCAATTCCGCGCCTTCGTGGCTTTGCGCGAGAAGGGTCAGGGCGACGAAGCGATCGCGGCGGCCTTCTTCGTCACGCCCCAGATCGTGAAGCAGCGCCTGAAACTCGCGTCCGTGGCCCCTGCCCTTTTGGAAGTCTATGCCGAGGATGCCATGACGCTCGAGCAGCTGATGGCCTTCACGGTGAACCCGGATCATGCGCGTCAGGTGCAGGTCTGGGAAGCGGTGAAGAACTCCTGGAACAAGGAGCCCTATGCCATCCGGCGCATGCTGACCGAGGCCTCGGTTCGGGCTTCGGATCGTCGCGCGGTCTTCGTTGGTGTCGATGCCTATGAGGCGGCGGGCGGTGTTGTCCTCCGTGATCTCTTCCAGGGCGACGACGGTGGCTGGCTGGAGGACCCTGCCCTGCTCGACCGCTTGGTCGCCGAGAAGCTCCAAGCTGAAGCCGAGGCTCTGGCCGCCGAGGGCTGGAAGTGGATCGAGGTCGCGACCGACCTGCCCTATGGCTACAGCCACGGTCTGCGGCGTCTGGCCGGTGATCCCGCCCCGATGACCGACGAGGAACGCGCGGCCCATGCGACGCTCCTCGCCAAGTATCGTGCGCTGGAGGAGGAGTACTCCGGCCAGGACGAATATCCCGAGGAGATCGATGCCCGGCTCGGTCAGCTCGAGATGGCGATGGAAGCGCTCGAGCAGCGGCCGCTGATCTACGATCCGGCCGAGGTCGGGCGCGCGGGCGTCTTCGTCACGCTTGATCGGGACGGCAGTCTCGCGGTGTATCGCGGCTATGTCCGGCCCGAGGACGAGCCGCGCGAGGAGACCGCGGTTCAGGATGCCGATGGTGCGGATGTCATGGGGCAGGGGGGTGATGTCGGTGTTTCCAGTTGGAAACCGTCGGCGACCTCCGCCGGGGGCACGGTCATCACCTCGGGTGGTCAGCCGATCGGTGCCGATCCGACCGAGGAGGACGATGACGGCGCGATGAAGCCGTTGCCCGAACGGCTGGTCATAGAATTGACCGCCCACCGGACCTTGGCGTTGCGTGAGGCCATCGGACGTTCGCCGGACGTCGCGCTGACGCTCCTGCTCCTGAAGCTGGTGACGGATACCTTCCGCACCTCCTCTGCCTCGGACAGTTGTCTCGAGGCCTCGGTGCGTCACGTCTACATGTCGGCGCAGGCGCCCGATCTGAAGGACAGCATCGTGGCGAAGCTGGTCGATGAGCGGCACGCCGCTTGGGAGGCCGATCTGCCTCTTGGTGACGATGCCGCGCTCTGGGACTATCTGACGGTCCTCGACCAGGGCAGCCGTCTGGCTCTGCTGGCGCATTGCCTCAGCTTTGGGATCAACGCGCTCCATGAGAAGGTGAACCCCTATGGTGCGGGCATCTCCGCCAACGGTCTGACGCGCCGCATGGCCCATGCCGATCTGGTGGCCCGCGCAGTCGATCTCGACATGGTCGAGGCTGGTTGGGAGCCGACGGTCGATGGCTACCTCAACCGCGTGCCCAAGGCTCGGATCCTCGAGGCCGTGCGCGAGGCGAAGGGGGAGGGGACCGCGCAACTTCTCGATCACCTGAAGAAGGGCGAAATGGCGACCGAGGCCGAGCGGCTTCTCAAGGGCAGCGGCTGGTTGCCCGAGGTCCTGCGCCGGGTCGATCTCGCAGCGCGCGACGGCGAGGCGATCGCAGAAGGGCAGGGGGAGGATGCGGCAGAACCCGAGGATGTCGATCTCCCGGCTTTCCTGACGGCTGATTTGCCCGACGGCAATGCGTCGATGATGGCGGCAGAGTGATCTGAGCCATCCGGGGGGGCGGGGGTGCCCGCCCCCTATCTCACAAAATACAGCAATATCAATACGATGAATGCGAATATTCGCATTCGGGATGAGGAATCATGTCTGCAACAACCATCATCGACACAGCCCCTCTCGGGGCGCTCATTCGCTACACCGACGGCAGTCCCAAGCCGCCGGCACGGTTCACGAAGAAGCTCGCGGCCTGGGAGCGTTCGAACGGCGTCGGTCGACTCGTGAAGAAAGAGCCGCCCCGGGTCTATCTGACCTGGACCGCTCCGGCCTCCTTCACGCTGCATGAGGGGAATTTCTCCTCGGACGGGGTCATCCTCGTCACCATCATGCGCAGCCACTCGGCGGACAGCCGGCTGGTATTCGAGGTCGACGAGGAGCCGAAGCCCGGGCAGGTCCGCGTACTCCTGGACTTCGGAGGCAACACCGAGCTGCTGCATCTTGCGGAGTCGATCACCGCGGCCGAGCTCTGGATCGCGCGGGAGGGCTACCGAAACGCGCGGCTCGAGATCGTCGGTGCCGAGGACGGCGATAGGGCAGGGGGCGCGGACCTGGCCGCCTGAGCCCTGACAAGGCGTGAGGGGCCCACCCATGTGCGGGCCCCTCACCGACCACATGAACCTCGTCCCGCGATGCCGCGGGGCGCAGAGTTATCCATCCCCCAATTCGGAGGTTTTCAACCAAGAGTCTGCCCGGGAGGTTGGCGGCGTTAGCAACATCAGCGGGACAATTGGCTCCAGTCGTCAGGGCACCTCCCCCGCTCGCCATTCCCTTCCTTGCCCCGAACCCTGTCTTCGAGATCAACCCGCGAGGGGTCGGACTACGGGCGAGCCCGTGCCGCCGGGTGGATTCGGGCAAGCCGAACGCACCCGGTGATGTCAGCCAGTCTTCGGGCCTGCGGGGTCCTGTCGCGCGGGGGATGGTCCCCCGCCTCCAAGACAGGAGCCAAACAGATGTCCCGTAAAGATGCTCACGCTTTCGCCGCCTCCCTCGCCGCCACGCTGATGGTCTCGATCGTCGTCTTCCAGGCAGGGGATGGAACCTTCGGCGCCGTCCCCGCCGATGAAATCGACGGCGACGAGGTCGTGATCGTCTCGGAATACGATCCCTTCGGGTGAGGCTTCGGCCTCACTTCCCAAGGGCCCGGGCACGGCGCTGGTGCGCCTCCGGGCCTATCGCCGACCGAGTGGCCTTGCGCCGATCAAATGGACGGTCATCGAACTATTGCGCGCCTGCCATCAATGGCAGGCCATCCTCGCGCCATTCCGGCAAACCGCCGTCAAGGCGGCGCGCATTGAGGCCGTGTTTGCGAAGTGCGGCGACAGCCTGGTGGGCATAGATGCAATAGGGGCCCCTGCAATAGGCCACGATTTCGGTGGCCGGATCGAGCGTCGGGACGATCCGCTCGATCTCCGTCAGCGCCATGTTGAGCGCACCCGGAATGTGGCCCGCGGCGTATTCGTCGGCCGGCCTCACGTCGAGCACGGTGACGGAGCCTTCCGCGAGCCGTGCGGCGAGGTCCGCGCGGCTGACGGCTTCGGGGGCGTCCTTGCCGCCTGAAAGCCCTCGCAGGATACGCTCGACTTGCGCGAGGTTCCGTTCTGCCACGATGCGCAGCAGATCCATCAGCGCGAGTGTCTTGGCATCGGTCAGCCGATAGATCACTGCCTTGCCGTCGCGGCGGCTGGTGACGAGAGCGGCGCGGCGCAGCTGTTGCAGATGCTGCGAGCAGTTGGCGATCGTGAGGCCTGTCTTGTCCGCAAGTGCCTCCACCCCGCGTTCGCCTTGCGCGAGTTGTTCCAGCAGCATCAGACGCGCCGGTGCTGATAAGGCGCGTGCGACGAGGGCATATTCCTCCAGCAGGGCCAACTTCGGGCTGATTGACAAGGCCTGTCTCCTGACGCTAGATCATTCAAGCGATAACTTGAATAATAGCGATTCCATCGCGCCCCACAAGCCCCAAGGCCAGCGATCCATGTCCGAGACCATCCTTGCCACCGAGGCGACCATCCGTCTTGCCATCTTTCTGGGTGTTCTGGCGGGCATGGCGCTGTGGGAAGTGGCGGCCCCGCGGCGCAGGCGAGAAATCCCGCGCGTCATCCGTTGGACGAACAACCTTGCTCTGGTGGTGGTGGATACGGTCATCCTGCGGCTGAGTTTTCCGATCCTCGCGGTCGGTCTGGCCGTCATGGCCGAGGATCGTGGCTGGGGCCTGTTCAACAATCTCGATGTGCCAGTTTGGGTCGCAATCATCGTCTCGATGCTGCTGCTCGATCTGGCGATCTACCTTCAGCACGTGATGTTCCACGCCGTGCCCGGGCTCTGGCGGCTGCACCGGATGCACCACGCCGATCTCGATTTCGACGCGACCACGGGACTGCGTTTCCATCCCGTGGAGATCCTCATTTCCATGGGGATCAAGCTGGCGGTGGTCGCGGCGCTCGGCCCCCCCGCCGTCGCGGTGCTACTGTTCGAGGTGATCCTGAACGCCACCGCGCTTTTCAACCACGCCAACATCGACCTGCCGCGCCCGGTGGACCGCGTGCTGCGCCTCATCGTCGTGACGCCGGACATGCACCGCGTCCACCATTCCACCGACCCGCGCGAGACCAACTCGAACTACGGCTTCAACCTGCCGTGGTGGGACAGGCTCCTCGGCACCTACATCGCCCAGCCCGCCAAGGGACACGAGGGGATGGAGATCGGCATCGAGCAGTTCCGGACACGCCGCGATCTCTGGCTCGACCGGATGCTGGTCCAGCCGCTGCGCGGACCGGCATCGGGCCATGCGCTCGATCCCCGGAACACGACAAGGAGCCCGCAGAATGACCGCAAGTGAATTCACGCGCGGCATCCGCGAGAATAGGGTCCAGGTCGCGCATCAGCTGATCCAGGTGATGCTGGTGGGTTTCGCCATCGGCATGACTCGCACGGTGGTCCCGGCGCTGGCCGAGAGCGAGTTCGGGCTCGAGCGCGGCTCGTTCCTGCTGCTGGCGTCCTTCGTCGTGGCCTTCGGTGCGGTCAAGGCGGTGATGAACTTCGTCGCCGGGCGCTGGTCCGAGCGGATCGGTCGCAAGCGGGTGCTGGCCTTCGGTTGGGTCATGGCGCTGCCGATCCCGGTGATGATCTGGTACGCGCCCGACTGGAACTGGATCGTCGCGGCGACCGTGCTGCTGGGCGTCAACCAGGGCCTCTGCTGGTCGATGACGCAGACCGCGAAACTCGACATCACGCGCGCCGAGGAACGCGGCCTCACCATGGGGCTCAACGAGTTCTCCGGCTATGTCGGCGTGGCAATCGCAGGCATCCTCACCGCATATGCCGCGGAAGGGCTGGGCGCGCGGACGGGCCTGCTGGTCTTTGGCATGGCCGTGGTCCTGCTGGCGCTGATCCTGACCGTGGTCTGGGTGAAGGACACGCTGCCTTGGGCCAAGGCCGAGACGGCCGCGCACAAGGCAGCACCCCCGAAATCCCTGCCGCGTTATCCGCAGGGCAGCTCCGAACACCCGACGACGCGCGAGGTCTTCGCGCTGATGAGCTGGCGCGACCGGCGGCTCTTCGCGATCTCCCAGGCGGGGCTGGTCGAGAAGTTCGTCGATGCGCTGGTCTGGGCGCTGTTCCCGGTCTTCCTTGTGACCCAAGGCGCGACCCTGACCGAGGTCGGCTGGATCGTCGGCACCTATGGTTTCGTCTGGGGCGGCTCGCAGCTCTTCACCGGGCGGCTGTCGGACCATGTGGGCCGCTTCTGGCCCAACGTGCTCGGCATGTGGATCTGCGGCGCGGGCGTGGCGATGGTGGTCATGGGCACGGGCGCGCTCTGGTGGTCGGTCTCGGCCGGGGTGGCGGGCTTCGGCATGGCGCTTCTCTATCCGAACCTCTCGGCGGCGGTTGCGGACATCACCCCGCCGGCCTGGCGCGGCTCGGCCATCGGCATCTACCGCTTCTGGCGCGACCTCGGCTACGCCATCGGCGCGCTCGGCCTCGGGCTAGCGGCCAGCCTGACCGGCGCTGCGGAAGCGGCCTTCTGGTTCGTCGCGATCTCCATGTTCGTCTCCGGCGGCCTGCTCTTCTGGCTCGGCGAGGAGACGCACCCGCGTCTCAACCCCGCCACCCAAGAGGCCCCTGCATGAAACACCTGATCCTGCTGAACGACCCACCCTACGGAACCGAGCGCAGCTTCAACGGCCTGCGCATGGCCTACGCACTGGCGAAGAACGATCCCGAGGCGGATATCACCGTCTTCCTGATGGCCGACGCGGTGCTCTGCGCCAAGGCGGGGCAGAAGACGCCCGATGGCTACTACAATCTCGAGCGCATGCTCCGCCGGGTCCTGTCCGCCAAGGGGCGCGTCCTGATGTGCGGCACCTGCCTGGACGCGCGCGGCCTTGCAGAGGGCGACATGATGGAGGGGACGAGCCGCTCCACAATGGACGAACTCGCCCAAGCGACGCTGGCCGCCGACAAGGTCCTGGTGTTCTGATGGCCGGGATGCTTACGCTCGCCGCCCTCGCGGCCGACCCGGATCGCTTCCACCTGATCGACGTCCGCGACGCGGAAGACTTCGTCGCCGCCCATTTGACGGGCGCCGTCCATATCCCGCTGGCCGAACTCGAAGACCGGGCGGGAGAACTTCCTGCTGGCAGAACACCCGTGACCATCTGCGGCAAGGGCGGCGGTCGGTCGGCAGAGGGCGCGGATGTCCTGAACAGGCTCGGCCACCCGGACGCCCTATGGCTCGAAGGCGGCACGATCGGCTGGCTTGCGCAGAACACCTGAACACCAAGAAACCGAAACGGAGGAGACCCCCGGATGACCCTGAAGCACCTACTTTTGGCGACAACCGTCGCGCTCGGGATGCACACATTGCCCGCCTTTGCGCAGGACGCGGCTATCGACGCCATGCAGGAATACATGATGTTCTCGGAATACGAGGCCGGCATCATCCTGCCCCAGCAACTCGACCAGACCGTCTTCGAGACCGCGCTTTTCGTCGACACCCGGGACGCTGGCCAGTTCGAGGCAGGCACGATCCCCGGCGCAGTCAACATCGAGTGGCGCGAAGTGCTGGACCGCATCGACGAGATCCCCGAGGATCGGATGACCATCCTGTTCTGCAACACCGGCAGCCTGTCGGCGCAGGCGGCCTTCGCGCTGCGTGTTGCGGGCAGGTCGAACGTGGTCGTCATGCAGACCGGCTTCACAGGCTGGCAGCAGGACGCGGCCTACAGACCCTGATCCGTTAACCCCTCGGTCGGGTGATGGCCCGCTGGGCCCGCCTCGCAGGAAACACCATGTCCGACGCCAAAAAGCCGCTCCCGCCGATCCTGTCGGACAAGCATCATGATGCCCCGTCGGCCTTCACGCCCGAAAGCCTGCTGCGCGAGGCACGCCGCCAGAAAGGGGCGGCGGCCGTCACGGTGCCAAGGATTTGCCTGCTTGACCCTGACGGCGATATTGTCCGCCAGCTCCGTATCGAAGGCCGCGCGCGGCGGAATGGGGGGTGGGTCTGCTACCACACCGAGATGTGGGTGTTCGACCTGGATGGCCATGACATCGGTGTGGTTGGTTGTGCCGTCGGCGCGTCATTCGCTGTACTGGTCGCCGAG
>JBFXGQ010000178.1:0-8280 GCA_050177915.1 Pseudodonghicola sp.
TTCGCGTCGTTTTCGTCCATCCGCGTGTATAGCGGGTACTCGAAGGGGCTGCCCTGAACCGCGGCGCGGTGTTCGTTCGACATCCGCGACACCATCTTCAGCCCGGGCGCGCCGGTCGGCACGATGAAGACCGGCGTATAGGCCGGATCCTTGATCGGGATCTGGCCTGCATGGGCGACAAAGGTGTAGTTGGTCAGCGCCGATGCGGTGGCCACCACCTTGGCGCCGCTGACGTAGATGCCCGCGTCGGTTTCCTTCTCGACCCGGACGAAGACGTCGGACTGGTCGGCGCTGGAGGCATTGCGGTCGACCGGCGGGTTCATGATGGCGTGGTTGATGTACCAGGTGCGTTCCTGCGCCTTGCGATACCAGCGCAGGGCGTTTTCCTCGTAGCCCTTGTAGTACTGCGCGTTGGCGCCCAGCGTGGCCAGGAACGAACCCTTGTAGTCCGGCGAACGGCCCATCCAGCCATAGGAAATCCGCTGGCTTTCGGCCACCGCGTCGCGGGCGGCGACCTGTTCGCCCACCGATTTCGGCGCGCGGAAATAGCGGTGCGTATAGCCGCCCCATTCCGTCGGGCAGGTCAGGATATCCTTCAGCGCCTTGTCGTGCATGGCGTCGTAGAACCGCGCCACCATCCGGGCCGAGTTGCGGAAGGCCGGGTGCTCGGTGATATTCTCGACGCGCTTCCCGTAGATCCAGACCTCACGACCGTCGCTGAGGCTTTCCAGATATTCCTTGCCGGTCATCGGCAGGAAGTCCGTATTCACTTCGGGTTTGTGTACATTCATCTGTTGGTTTCCTTTTGGTATTATCGTTGGCCGTCAGCGGGCCGGATGTTGCGCGTTTCGAACCGGGAACTCAGTGACGTGCGATAGCCATCGCGAAAATCAGAATGCCGCCCGTCGCCATGGTCTGCGCATAGGCGCCGACCTGCATCAGATTCAGGCCGTTCTGGACCAGCATAATCAGAAGCGTGCCCAACAGAACGGCAAGGGTGCGTCCCTGCCCGCCCGCCAGGGCAACCCCCGAGATCACGCAGGCGGCGATGGATTCCAGCGGCAGGCTCATGCCGATATTGGCCTCGCCAGTGCCCAGACGCGCGGTCAGCAGCAGCCCCGACAGCGCCGAGAGGACGCCGGCCAGCACGAAGGCCAGCAGGCTGATCCGCGTGGTGCGCACGCCCGACAGCTCGGCCGCGCGCCGGTTGCCCCCGGCGGCATAGAGATGACGGCCGAAGCGGGTCCATTCCAGCATCACATAGACCGTCGCGACGAGGACGAGGGCGACGACGGCAGGAATCGGGAAGCCGGCGATGCGGCCGAAACCGAAGATCTCGCCCAGCAGCGGCGGCAGGCCATAGATCGGCACCCCGCCGGACAACAGCAGCGTCACGCCGAACAGCACCGACGACATGCCCAGCGTCATCATGAAGGGCGGAATGCCCAGCCGGCTGACGCCCAGCCCGTTGACGATCCCAACCACGGCGCCGATCCCCACCCCGACGCCGAGCCCGACGAGGATCGCCAGCGCCGGGGCCTCGGGGAAGGCGGCATAGATCGCGGCCATGACCATCGCACCCGCGACCGAGGTCAGCGACACCACGCTGCCGACGGACAGGTCGAGACCGCCGTTCACGATCACGATGAACTGCCCCAGCGCGACGATCAGCAGATAGACCGACTGGCGCGCCACATTGGTCAGGTTGTCGGCGGTGAGGAAGTTGGGTGCGCCGATCGAGAAGACCACGACGGCGACAACAAACATGATCGGCAACGCCAGCGACTGACGGTTGCGAACGATCCAGTGGAGCAGCGCCGATCCTGTCGCAGAGCTTTGCATATCGGTGGAGGAGAGGCTCATCGGGAAGCGCCCTTTCAGAAAAACTGTTCGAGGATTTTGTGTTCGTCGTAATCGTCGCGCTGGAACTCGGCGACGAAACGACCGTTGCTCATCACCATCATCCGATGGGTGAGGCCCATCAGTTCCGGCAGGTTCGACGAGGAGATCAGGATCGCCGCCCCCCGCGCGCTGAGCTCTGCCAGGTAATGGTAGATCGCCAGGCAGGCGCCGATGTCGACACCGACGGTGGGCTCGTCCAGCACATAGACGGCGATGTCCTGCACCATGCTTTTCGCCAGCAGAACCTTCTGCTGGTTGCCGCCGGAGAGGTTGGAAACCGGCTCGTCGAGTTTGCCGGTGTCGAATTCGACGCGCTGCGCCTGCTCGGCCAACAGGTCGGTCTCGCGGCGCGGCTTGATCCAATGGCCGCGCAGCGCACCGAAGGTATAGGAGGACAGCGCCATGTTCTCGCGGGCGCTGCGGCACATCGCCAGACCGTCGTGGCGCCGGTCCGCGGGGCTGTACCAAAGCTTGTTGGCGATGGCGACGGACGGATGGCTGACCCGCCCGGCACGGCCGTCAACGGTGATCTCGCCCTCGGTCAGCCGGTGCAGTCCGAAACAGGCCTGCGCCAGCTCGCTCTTGCCGCAGCCGACCAGCCCGGCGATGCCGACGATCTCGCCGGCGCGCAGCTCGAGGCTGGCGCCCTGCACCTGCACATGGCCACGCCGCGGCGCCAGGGTCACATTGTCCAGCCGCAGCCGCACCTCGCCCAGGTCGCGGCCCGGGGCCGGATAGATCTTGGACATCTGTCGTCCTGTCATCAGGCGGATCAGCTCGTCCTCATGGGTGTCGGCCGGCACCGTCGCGATCAGCTGACCGTCGCGCAGGACCGAGACCTGATCGCCGATCGCGGGAATTTCATGCATCCGGTGGGTGACGTAGATGATCGCGGTCCCCTGCGCCTTGAGGCGGCGCACCAGCTCAAGCAGCGCCTGCGCATCGTATTCCGACAGCGAGGCGGTCGGTTCGTCGAGGATCAGCAGACGCGGCGGCCGGCGCAATGCCTTGCAGATCTCGACCATCTGCTGCTTGCCGCGGGTGAGGGAGACGACCTTGACATCGGGGGCGAGGTCGAAGCCGAGGTCTTCGATCAGCGCCCGCGCCTCGGTCCGGGCGGCGGCTTTCGACAACAGGCCCATCCAGCCCATCACCTCTTCGCCCAGGGTGATATTCTCGGCCACCGTCTGATAGGGGATCAGCGAGAATTCCTGGAACACCGCCCGCACGCCCTGCGCCCGCGCATCGGCCACCGAGTGGAACCGGCCGGTCCTGCCGTCGATCTCGATCTCGCCGGAGGTGGAGACATTGGCGCCGGCAAGGATCGAGATCAGCGTCGATTTGCCGGCACCGTTCTCGCCGAACAGCACATGGACCTGGCCGGGCCAGAATTCCAGGTCGACGCTGTCCAGCGCGGTGTTCTTGTCATAGCGCTTGGTCAGCGCCCGCACCCGCAGCACGGGCTTTCGGATAGTCGCAGCGGGAGAGACTGCTATATCTTGCATCTGCATGTCAGGCTCCATCCTGTCGGGTGCGAGGGCGACCAACCTCAGTTGTCGAGGTTGAACACAGGACGGAAACCGCGCGGCGCCATGACATCGTTCAGGCTCATCTGGCCGATGTCCTCGGGCGTGTAGACACGGCCCAGGGTGCCGACGTTGAAGTATTCCTGCTTGCCTTCCAGAACCCGCACCGCCTGATCGAGCATGATCCGCGAGGTCAGCACGATGGGAGAGACGCCGGCGGCCTCGACATTGCCGGCCTTCAGATGCTCGTAGATGCCCGGGGTCATATAGACCGAGACCAGCGACACATCCTTGTCGATGCCGCGCGCCTTCAGCAGCGGCACCGCCGCCTCGGCCATCACCGCGGTCCCGGCGATGTAATCGACCTTGCCATGGGTCTGCAGGATGTCCTCGACCAGCCGGGCCTGAACCTCCTTGCCGACATCGCCGAATTTGGTCTCGACGATGGTGACGGCGCTGTCCTTGATGCCGTCCTTGAAGCCCTCGTCAAAGGCGATGACAAAGCCGGCGCCGGCGGGACCGGGAAGCCAGGCGACCTTGACCTCTGCGCTGCCGGCGGGGTGCTTGTCCGCCAGAAACTTGCCGGCGCGATAGCCTTCGTCGCGCGGGCTGGTCAGGACCCGGGCGGCCACGTCATCGGAATGCACCCCGTTCACCACGTCGATAACCGGGACGTTCTTTTCCTTCAGCTCGGCGAGCAGATTGTTCATACCATCGGCGGCGATCCCCACCATCACCACCGCGTCGGCGCCGCCGGCGACGCAATTCTCGATCTGCGAGATCTGGTTGGCCAGACCGCCATAGCCGCCCGCATCCAGGGTCAGCAGATCGACGCCCAGCAGATTGGCTTCCTCGACCATGCCGTAGTTCTGCGCCAGGAAGAACGGATCCTTCATATGCGGCAGCGACACGCAGATCTTCCAATCCTGGCTGGCCTTCCCCGATGCGCTGAGCGGGGTGTATTCGACCTGGCGCGTCACCCCGGCGCGGTCGGTGGCATTGACGGCCAGCGGATACCACTGCGTGTCGGCGGCAACTGCGCCCGCGGCCATCAGCGCCGCCACGACCACGGCGCTTTCAACCGCGTGCTTGATCGTCTTCTTCATCGTCTCACGTTCCCTGTTGTTGGTCTGTTGGTATCAATTCTTGTTTGACCGGAACGTTCGATACGGCCGAATATGAGTCAATTGACAGTTTATCCACATCAAAATAACCAAAAGGTTATATCAATGCCGACACCCGCAGGGAGCTCCCACCAAATGATTGAGCTGGAAAGATTTTTTCGCGGAAACATGAATTTCCGCCATCTCCGTCTGCTGGTCGCCATGGATGACTATCGCAGTGCGAAACGGGTCGCTGCCTACCTGAACATCACCCAGCCGGCGGTTTCGAAGACCTTGACCGCGCTCGAAACCGGACTCGGGATCAAGCTGTTCCACCGCACCCAGCGCGGAATGGAGCCGACCATGCTGGGCGCCAGCCTGATCCGCCATTCCCGTCAGATCCTGGCGCAGCTGAATGACGCGCAGGACGAGCTGATGGACATCAACAGGAACCGCGTCGGCAAGATCGCCCTGGGGGTGCTGCCGACCGCGTCGGTCGTCGTCATGCCACGCTTCGTCACCCGGATCGAAAGCGCCGCGTCATCGACCAACATCCGGATCTGGGAAGGCACCATGGACACCCTGCTGCCGTCGCTGCGCGCCGGCGACGTCGATGCGGTGGTCGGCCTGCTGCCTCAGGTTCCGATGCCGGCGGAATTCAGCACTCAACTGCTGATCGAGGACCCGCTTGTGGTCGCGGTGCGAAGAGGTCACCCGCTGGAACGGGTCGGGAAAATGCACTGGGAGGACGTGGCGCAGTTTCCGCTCATTCTGCCGCCAAGCAATGCGACCACCCGGACCGCGATCGATTCCATCCTGCTGTCCGAGAACGTCGCGACACCGACCCGACGGGTCGAGACGGTGTCCACCATGACCACCATCGGGGTGCTGCAATTCTCGGATACGGTGGCGTTGATGTCCCACTCCCTCGCCCGGCATTTCGAGAAACTCGGGCAGGTGAGCATTCTGCCGCTCAGATTGCCGGGGGTGGTGCTCAGGCTCGGCCTGATCTGGCTGACGGACCGCCGCTATACCGAGACCTTCGAACAGGTCCGCGCGGTTTTCGAGGAGGTCTGTTCGGAACTCGTCTCGACCGAGGCACATTAGGCGGTTGCCGGGGGCCGGGTGACGCCCCCGGTCGCCGGGCAACCGTCAGGAGGAAGATCAGTCAATCGGCCGAAGATCGGGCTGACCGATCCGGGCAGGCAGGTGACGTTCAAGTTCCGACGCGTCCAGCAATCCCTCGCGCATGATCGCTTCTCTCAGTGAAATGCCCTGTTTCAAGGCCACCTTGGCGGCAAATGCCGCTTTTTCGTAGCCGATGACCGGCACCAACGATGCGGCCAAGGCCAGGCTCTTGTTCAGAAGTTCGGCGCATCGCTGTTCGTCCGCCTCAATCCCCGCGACGCATTTTTCGTTCAGCATCCTGGCCGCACGGGTCAGCAATCGCGTGGAACTGAGAAGGCTGTAAAAGATCACCGGCTCCATGGCGTTCAGTTGCAGTTGCCCGGCCTCGGCCGCCATCGTCACCGTGACATCCCGGCCAATCACCTCATAGGCGACCTGGGTCACCGCCTCAGGGATGACCGGGTTCACCTTGCCCGGCATGATGGACGAGCCCGCCTGAACGGCCGGCAGACGTATTTCGCCGATACCGGCAAGTGGGCCGCTGCTGAGCAGCCGAAGGTCATTGCTGATTTTCGACAGCTTGACCGCAACCCGTTTCAGAATACCCGAATAGGTGACGAAGGCGCCTTGATCGTAGGACGCCGCCAGCAGGTTCCGGTGGGCCGTCAGTGGCGTGCCGAAAATCTCTGAAAGGCGGGACACCGCCAGCTCTTGATAGCCTCTGGGCGCGTTGACCCCGGTTCCGACAGCGGTGCCGCCAAGGTTCACCTCCCTCAGGACTTCGGCAATCTGCAACAACCGCCCGATGTCGTTGTGGATGGCATCCGAAAAGGCTTCGAACTCGGCCCCCAGCGAAATGGGAACGGCATCCTGAAGCTGGGTGCGCCCGACTTTCTGTATGTCGGCGAATTCTGTCGCCTTCAGATCGAATGATCGACACAGTGCCTGAAGCTCGGCAACCAGAGGCGTGCATTGGCTCATCACGGCAAGCCGCATCGCCGTGGGGTATACGTCATTGGTGGATTGCGAACGGTTCACGGTGTCGTTGGGGTGAATTTCGCTGTGATCCCCCGGCCTCTTTCCCAGCTTCAATGACGCGAGATTGGCAATGACCTCATTGGCGTTCATGTTGGTTGAGGTCCCTGCACCGCCTTGTATGACATCGACGGCGAAAGCATCGTGGTGCTTCCCTGCGATAATCTCATCGCAAGCGGCAACGATGGCGGCCGATGCCCGGCCAGAAATCGCCCCCAGCTCGACATTGGCAAGCGCGGCCGCCTTTTTCACCATGGCCAGCGAAACGACGATCTCGGGGAAGTCCCTTAGACGGACGTCCGAAAGCTTGAAATTGTCCAAGGCACGCGCGGTTTGAATGCCGTAGAGCGCTTCGGTCGGCACGTTCCAGGTGCCAATGCTGTCGGTTTCCTCACGGTATTCGCGTGCCATAATCGGCTTCTCCGGTGTGCGCGAACTTGGCCGAACGGGCCTATCCCGCCAGCTCAAGTCGTCGCTGATTGTGCAGGCCATTGCGGTCGGGCCTCGCCCATCATTGACGTGCGGCCTGCGTCAGGGGGTCGAAAGAGGCGCCAACTGCGCGCCGCTCAGCCAGTGCGGATCAGGGGGGGGGGTCCCGAGGCTGGATCATGGTTTTCTGCGGTGATCGAAAGCGCCGGACGCCAAGTCCCCCACCAGCCGCCCCAGCAGGGCCGAACACTTCGCCAGCTGGTCCAGCGTCACGAACTCGTCCGGCTGATGCGCCTCTGTGATCCGGCCCGGCCCGCAGATGACGACCGGCATTCCAAGCTCGGAGAGAAACCCGGCTTCGGTGCCGAAATCCGCCGCCCCCGCCACCCCGTCCGCCCCCAGCCCCAGCAGATAGTCCAGCAGCGCCGCCGGCAGCGCGGTGTCGAGCCCGGGGTAATGGGTCGTCCGGGTCACCTCGATCCCGATGTCGGTGCGGGCAAAATCGGCACGGGTGCGGTCGGCCAGCGCCGCAATCTCGCCCAGCAGCCGCGCCTCTGTCTCGGCCAGCCCGCTTTGCGGCAGATAGCGAATCTCGAACTCCAGCCGCGCGTGTTCGGGCACCATGTTCAGCGCCACTCCACCCGAAAGGACGCCCGCGTGCAGCGTCGAAAAAGGCACGGCATAGTCGGGCGCCGGCACCTCGCGAGAGGCGAGATCCGCCTGGACCCGGCGCAATATCCCGATGACATCCGCGGCCACGTGCAGCGCGCTCGGCAATGTCGGGGCGAGAGCCGAATGGCCCGCGGCGCCGCGGCACTCGGCCAGATAGGACGCCTTGCCCTTGTGCCCGGTCACCACCCGCATTTCCGTCGGCTCGCCCACGATGCACAGGTCGGCAAGACCGATGGACGGGATCAACTGCGGCAGCATCTCGGCGATGCCGGTACACCCGGCTTCCTCGTCGAAGGACAGAACCAGTTTCAGCGGCGAGGTCAGTTCCCCGCCAGCGGCGACCTCGGCCGCCGCCAGCGCGCAGGCGACAAAGCCCTTCATATCCGCCGCGCCCCGGCCAAGGGCACGCCCATCCCGTACCGTCAGGCGGAAGGGATCGCTGGCCCAGACCTGCGCGTCGACCGGCACCACAACGAGATGCCCGG
>JBFXGQ010000179.1:0-8242 GCA_050177915.1 Pseudodonghicola sp.
CATGCCCTACTGGCGCATCGGCATCTATCTGGCGCTGGGCCTGATCGGCCTGCCGCTGGGCGCCAATCTGCTGGTCGAGAACGCCTCGCTCATCGCGCGGACCTATGGGGTCAGCGACTCGGTGATCGGGCTGACGCTGGTGGCGGTGGGCACCTCGCTGCCCGAGCTGGCCACCACGGTGATGGCGGCGCTGCGCAAACAGGCCGACGTGGCGCTGGGCAATGTCATCGGGTCGAACATGTTCAACCTGCTGGCGATCATCGGCCTGGCTACGATGTTCGGCCCGATCCCGGTCGATCCGGAGTTCCTGCGCTTCGATCTCTGGGTGATGATGGGCGCCTCGCTGCTGCTGGCGCCCTTCGTGTTCTTCGGGCGCGATATCGGCCGGCTGTGGGGCGTGGCGCTCACCGCGCTCTATGCGGTCTATGTCATCGCGGTGCTGGTCTAGGCACGCCGCCGCGCAGGGGAGGGGGCAGGAATGATGCACAGTCTTGTGACCGGCGCCGGACACCGGCTGGGGCGCGCCATGGCGCTCTATCTGGCGCGGCGCGGCTACGATGTGGCGGTGCATTACGCCAGTTCGGCCGAGGCCGCCGAGCTGACGGCGGCCGAGATCCGCGCGCTGGGGCGCCGGGCGGTGACCCTGCAGGCCGATCTGCTGGACGAGGCGCAGACCACCACGCTGCTGCCGCGGGCGGCCGAGGCGCTGGGCGGGCCGATCACCTGTCTGGTCAACAACGCCTCGATCTTCGAATACGACAGCCTCGCCACCGCCACCCGCGCCAGCTGGGACCGGCATATGGAAAGCAACCTGCGCGCGCCCTTCGTGCTGACCCAAGCCATGGCGGCGCAGGGGCTGGAGCCCCGCCGCGACGCCGCCGGAGAGCCGCTGGCCGCCGGGCTGATCGTCAACATGATCGACCAGCGCGTGCACAAGCTGACGCCGGAGTTCATGAGCTATACCATCGCCAAGATGGGGCTCTGGGCGATGACGCGTACCACCGCCCAGGCGCTGGCACCGGCGATCCGCGTCAATGCGATCGGACCCGGTCCGACGCTGCAGGGCCAGCGCCAGAGCGCGGCGCATTTCGCCGCCCAGCGGGCTAACACGGTGATGGGGCGGGGTGCCAATCCCGAGGATGTGACCGCCGCGCTGGGCTACTTCCTTGACGCTACGGCAGTCACCGGACAGCTCCTCTGCGTCGATGGCGGCCAGCACCTGGGATGGCGCACGCCCGATGTTCTGGGCCTCGAATAGCACCGGGCCGGCAAAGTTTTGCACCGCTCACGGGCCTGTCATCGAAGCGTTACAAAAATGCCTTTGATTTCATTCACTTGGCACGGGTTCAAAATAATTTCCTTCATTTTCAACAAGTTATTTATGTGCCTAAATATTGGGCAAATCAACGAACCCACCACAGAGCAATGGAATTTTCCAGATGCCCGGAAGTTATCTGCACAGTTATCCACAGCTTCGGTGGATTTGTTTTCCCTTGAAGTCGTCCCCCCGAGATTGCAGCCCGGCCCCGAGAATCATACTTCTTGAATATGAGTGAACCGACACCCACCACAGCCACCCCGGGCGATGCGCCGCGCCTGATCGGCCATGCCTGCATCCAGGCCTATCTCAAGACGCTGGACGGCTCTCCGGGCGTCTATCGGATGCTCGATGCGCAGGCACGGGTGCTCTATGTCGGCAAGGCGCGCAACCTGCGCGCCCGGGTGTCGAACTATGCCCGGCCCTCGGGCCACACCCACCGGATCGCCCGGATGATCCGCGAGACCGCCTCGATGATGTTCCTGACCACCAGGACCGAGACCGAGGCGCTGCTGCTGGAACAGAACCTGATCAAGCAGCTGAAACCCAAGTACAACGTGCTGCTGCGCGACGACAAAAGCTTCCCGAATATCCTCGTCGCCAAGGATCACCCCTATCCGCAGATCAAGAAACACCGCGGCGCGCGCAAGGAGAAAGGCGCCTATTTCGGCCCCTTCGCCAGCGCCGGCGCGGTGAACCGGACGCTCAACCAGCTGCAAAAGGCCTTCCTGCTGCGCAACTGCTCGGACGCGATGTTCGACAGCCGCACGCGGCCCTGCCTGCTCTATCAGATCAAGCGCTGTTCCGGCCCCTGCGCCGGCTATATCTCCGAGGCGGATTATGCCGAGAGCGTGCGCGATGCCGAACGGTTCCTGTCGGGCCGCTCCACCAGGGTGCAGGAGGACCTGGCCGAACAGATGCAGGCGGCTTCCGACGCGATGGAATTCGAACGCGCCGCCGGCCTGCGCGACCGCATCCGCGCGCTGACCAGCGTGCAGACCGCGCAGGGCATCAACCCCCGCGGCGTGACCGAGGCCGATGTGATCGCGCTGCATATGGAGGGCGGACAGGCCTGCGTGCAGGTCTTCTTCATCCGCGCCAACCAGAACTGGGGCAACAAGGACTTCTATCCGCGGGTCGGCGCCGATGTCTCGGCGGCCGAGGTGATGGAGGCCTTCCTCGGCCAGTTCTATGACAACAAGGAGCCGCCGCGGCAGCTGATCCTGTCGGACGAGATCGAGAACGCCGATCTGATGACCGAGGCGCTGAGCGAGAAGGTCGGCCGCAAGGTCGAGATCCTGGTGCCCCAGCGCGGCGAAAAGGCCGAACTGGTCTCCGGCGCGCTGCGCAACGCGCGCGAATCCCTCGCCCGCCGGATGTCGGAAAGCGCCACCCAGGGCAAGCTGCTGCAGGGGTTGGCCGAGGCCTTTGGCCTCGACGGACCGCCGCAGCGGATCGAGGTCTACGACAACTCGCACATCCAGGGCACCAACGCGGTGGGCGGCATGATCGTCGCCGGGCCCGAGGGGTTCATGAAGAACAGCTATCGCAAGTTCAATATCCGCGGCGACGACCTGACCCCGGGCGACGACTTCGGCATGATGAAGGAGGTGCTGACGCGCCGCTTCACCCGCCTGCTGAAAGAGGACCCCGACCGCGACAAGGGGCTGTGGCCGGACCTTCTGCTGATCGACGGCGGTGCCGGGCAGGTCAGCGCGGTCTACAGCATCATGGAGGAATACGGGGTCGAGGATATCCCGATGGTCGGCGTCGCCAAGGGCATCGACCGCGACCACGGCAAGGAGGAGTTCCACCGCCCCGGCGAGAACGCCTTTGCGCTGCGCCACAACGACCCGGTGCTCTATTTCGTCCAGCGCCTGCGGGACGAGGCGCACCGCTTTGCCATCGGCACCCACCGGGCCAAGCGGGCCAAGGCGGTGGGGGCCACGCCGCTGGACGACATTCCCGGCGTCGGCGCCACCCGCAAGCGGGCGCTGCTGGCGCATTTCGGCAGTGCCAAGGCGGTCAGCCGCGCCAATCTGGCCGATCTGACCGCGGTCGACGGCATCTCGGATTCGCTGGCCGAGACGATCTACGATTTCTTCCATGAAAAGGGCTGACCGACCGGCGCGGCGCCGTCGGGGTCTTCTTGCCTGACCGACCATCGCCGCAGGCATCTGCCAGCAACCGGCAGATTTCTATCAGGCCCCGCTTTCAAGTTTCAAACCTCCGGTATAGGGTCCGGCCATGCGATGGAACGTGCCCAATATCCTGACCCTGCTGCGCCTGCTTGCGGCGCCCGCGCTTGCGGTGATGTTTCTCTATTTCAGCCGCCCCTACGCCGACTGGTTCGCCCTGCTGCTGTTCGTCGGCGCGGCGATAACCGACTGGTTCGACGGCTATCTGGCGCGGCTGTGGAAGCAGGAAACCAAGATGGGCGCGATGCTGGACCCGATCGCCGACAAGGCGATGGTGGTGATCGCGCTGATGATCATCGTGGGCTATGCCGCCAAGCACTGGACGCCCTGGCTGGTGCTGCCCGCCACGGTCATCCTGTTCCGCGAGGTCTTCGTCTCCGGCCTGCGCGAATATCTCGGCGACACCGCCGGCACGCTCAAGGTCACCAAGCTGGCGAAATGGAAGACCACGGCGCAGATGATCGCCATCGCCACGCTGTTCTCGCAGGGGATCTTCGAACACTACCTGTCGCTCCACGCCTTCGGCAGCGATGCCGGCCTGTCGGAGGTGCCGCTGGCCGAGGTGGTCGCCACCCGGCCTGAGCTGCGCTGGCTCTTCGACGGCATGATCTGGTCCGGGCGCGTCGGCCTGTGGCTGCTGTGGATCGCGGCGGCGCTGACATTGATCACCGGCGCGGACTACCTACGTAAGGCTCTGCCGCATCTGAGGGAGACGCGCTGATGGAGGTTCTCTATTTCGCCTGGGTCCGCGAGCGTATCGGCCTGCCGCGCGAGACGGTGGCGAGCGACGCCGCGACCGTCGCCGATCTGGTGGCCGAACTGCGCGCGCGGGAAGAGCGCTACGAGGCCGCCTTTGCCGATCTCTCCGCGCTGCGGGTGGCGCTGGATCAGGATCTGGCCGATTTCGACGCGCCGCTGGCCGGCGTGCGCGAGGTGGCCTTCTTCCCGCCGATGACGGGCGGCTGAGCCATGCGCATCGCGGTCCAATCCGCCGCCTTCGACCTGGGGGCCGAGGCCAACGCCTTTTCCGCCGGGCTCGGCGGGGCAGGGGCCGTGGTCACCTTTACCGGCGTGGTGCGCGACCTGCCGGGCGGCGGGCTTGCGGCGATGGAGATCGAGCATTACCCGGGCATGACCGAAAAGGCGATCGCCGGCATCGCGCAGCAGGCCATGGACCGCTGGCAGCTGGCGGATGTGCTGGTGATCCATCGCCACGGCCGTCTGGCG
Organism: Pseudodonghicola sp.; assembly: GCA_050177915.1. Taxonomy (GTDB): domain Bacteria; phylum Pseudomonadota; class Alphaproteobacteria; order Rhodobacterales; family Rhodobacteraceae; genus Pseudodonghicola. The sequence continues at coordinate 4,744 of JBFXGQ010000179.1, forward strand.
CCGGGCGAGAGCATCATGATGGTGGCCACCGCCGCCGCCCATCGCGTCGCCGCCTTCGAGGCGGCGGAATTCCTGATGGACTACCTGAAGTCCCGCGCCCCCTTCTGGAAGAAGGAAATCACCGCCCGGGGTGCCGGCTGGGTCGCCGCCAAGGACGAGGACGAGGCCGCACTGGGCCGGTGGTGAGACCGGCCCGCGATGCCGGGCGTGTCGGGCGGCTCAGGTTGCCGCCACCACCTCCGAGCTGAAATCGCCGCGCAGCGCCACCTCCAGCAGCTCCAGATCGTCGGAGCAATCGGCATATTGCGCCGCCATCCCCGGCGGGATCACGAAGGCGTCGCCGGCCTCCAGATCGCGCGGCTCCTGCCCCTCGGCGCGCAGCACCATCCGCCCCTCCATCACGAAGGTGTACAGGATGTCTGCGTCGGTCCGCGTCGCCGGCGGCGTGCCGCCCTCGTGGCGCGCCACCTGGATGCCGGCGACGCCCTTGGTGCCCGCCGCGATCCCGGTGTCGCGGCAGGTGAAGCCCGGCACCCGGAACGGCTGCCATGTGGCGGTGTCGCGGACGTGGTGGACGAACTTCTGCCCCTGCCATTCGCGGTCGGGATCGCCCTTGCTGTTGGGCAGGGTCATCTGGTGGTCGATGGTGGTGATATGTTCCGCCGGCACGCCGATCTCGATCACCTCGATATTGGGCGAGGCATGGCAGACCCGGTGCCGGATCTCGGGCGGCTGGATCACGCAATCGCCCGCGGTCAGCCGGATCATGTCGCCCTGATCCTCGTAGAGCACATCGACCCAGCCCTTGTAGCAGAAGATCAGCTGAAACCCGACGGTGTGGTAATGCACCATGTCGGGCACCGGACCGCCGTCGGGGATGCGGATATGGCTGGCGATGATGGCGCCACCCAGCCGGGTCGGCAGCAGGTCGCGGTAATTCATCCCGGCCCGGCCGATCACCCAGGGCGCGCCGTCGCGCAGCCGGCGGACGTCGAACATGTGGCGGGTTTCCGGCAGCACCATCGGCGGGTGCAGTTCGGCAATCTCGATCCGGGTGCCGTTGGGGGCGGTCAGCTGCCGCGCGCCACCGGCGAAGCCGTCGGGATCGTCGGTCAGGATGCGCAGCGTGCCGGGATGCTCCGGCGCGCCCTTCTCGATCCTGATCCGCAGCCCGTGGCCCGACAGCACCGCGACGCGCGGATCGTCGGCGGGAAAGATCATGTCGAGCTGCATGCCGAGCGTCCTGGTGTAGAACGGCAGATCGTCGCGCAGCTCCTGCGTCGGCAGCCGGACTTCGGCCAGGATGGTGGTGTCTTTCATCGCGGGTCTCCCTCGAACAGCGCGGGCATCTGTTCGGAATTGATGACAAGGAACCGGACCCCGTCGGGGTGGCCGGCGAGATAGGAATGCGGCTGGCTGCCGTCGAAATAGAGGCTGTCGCCCGCCTCCAGCCTAAGCGGGGCGTAGGTGTCGGTCAGCACGCTGAGCTGGCCGTCGAGGACATAGAGGAACTCCTCGCCGCCATGCGCCTGCAGGCCGCCGGCCGCCTCCAGCGTGGTGGCGGTGACATGGTTCAGGAAGGGGTGCATCCGCTTGTGGCGCAGATCGGCGGCCAGCGGCCGGCCGCTGAGGCGCGGGCCGGTCAGCGCCGGGGCCTCGCCGGCGCGGTTCACGCTGCGCCGGCCCGGGGCCATGGCGGCGGGGGCGGGGGCGAAGAACTGGCCGATGTCGACCCCCAGCGCCCCGGCCAGCCGGTAGAGATGCGGGGCGGAGATATCGGATTTCCCGGTCTCGATCCGCGACAGCGTCGCCTCCGACACCTCGGTCCGCGCGGCAAGCTCGGCCAGCGACAGCCCGGCCTGCCGGCGCAGCGCGCGGATGCGGGGGCCGAGCGGCGGCGGCGGGGCGGGCGAAAGATCGGATGCGGCATCGGTCATGCTGCATCTGTGATCGGATTCTTGCAGCATTGCAAGAAATTTCAAAATCGCATGCAGTGATCGCCGGGACGTTCGGCGACGCAGCGCGTGGCAGGGGCGCGTCCAGCCCCGATGTTCAAGATCAGCCATCCGTCCGGACAGCCCCGAAGGCACCGGGCGCGTGCCGTTCACAGCTCAGATGGGCTCGGCCGCGATAAAGCGCGCCGCTCGCCTGCTGCAGCGCAGGATCGGTCAGGCGCGGCCGGGCCGCACGTTGGGATCACGCTCCAGGTTGCCGGCGCCGGCCGTGCGGCGGGGTTGGAAGCGCTCAGCGCTCCACCCGCGCCCGCAGCTCCTCGGCCTCCTGCCGGGCGTCGCGCAGCCCGTCCATCGCGGCGCGCAGTTCGGCCTCGGTCTGGTTCAGCTGGTTGGTCAGCTCGGCCTCGCGCTGCTGCAGATAGGTGATCGCCTGATCGCGGGTTTCCTCGGCCTCGTGCAGCTCCTGGCTCATCCGGTCCAGATCGGCCACATCGCTCTGCCGCACGCGGGTGAAGCGATGCACCAGCCAGTTGGCGAACCAGCCCACGGCGAAGGCGATGAACAGGATCACGGCCGTGGTGATGATGAACTCGGTGCGGTTCATTTGGTCTTCTCCCCTTCGGTGTCGGCAGGTGCGCTGTCGGCATCGGTCTGCGCCGCATCGTCGCCGGAGCCCTCGGTGCCGGGGTCGCTGCGGGCGACATCGTCCATCGCGGCGCCGTCGCCCTCGTGCGTGTCCTCGGGGTCCTCCTCCGGCTCCGCGTCCGCGGCGGGGATCGTCCCGGCCATGCTGTCGAGCGTCGAGGTCTCCTCGGCGGTGGATTTCGGCCGGATCAGGCGGAATTCGATGCGCCGGTTCTCCTCGCGCCCGGCTTCGGTGTCGTTGCTGGCGATCGGCTTGGCCTCGCCATAGCCGACGGCGGCAAAGCTGGAGGTCAGCACGCGGCGCGCGCGCAGCTCGTTCAGCACCGATTGCGCCCGCGCCTGGCTCAGCTGCAGGTTCATCTCCTCGCGGCCCTGGCTGTCGGTATGGCCCTGGATCTCCAGCCGGATGCCCTGACAATCGGTCAGGATCTCGGTGATCTGCTCCAGGATCGGCAGCGAGTCGGCGGCGATGGTGGCCGAGCCGGGCTCGAAGGCGATCTTGCCGGCCTTCTGAACCTCGCTCAGGCGGCGCTCGCACTCCTCGGGGTCGGGCGGCGCATCCGCCGGCGCCGGCGGCGCGCGATAGGTGATGTCGAGGGTGAAATCCTCGGCCTCGCCCAGCTTGTCCGACAGCAGGCGGGCGATCTCGGCGCTGGCCTCCTCGTCATGGCTGATGCCGCGCAGGCTCAGCGTGTCGGGCAGCACGGTGACCGCGCCGTTGGCCAGCTTGGACAGCGCCTCGAGCCCGGCCAGCACCCGCACCGGCCAGTCCTGCGGCAGATCCTCGACGATGCGCGCGGCGGTATGGACGTTGTCCGAGCCGAAGCGCGCCCGGGCATAGCTGTCGGCCATGTCGCGCAGGGTCTCGTCGCTGACCCGTCCGCGCAGCTGCACCAGCC
>JBFXGQ010000180.1:0-8218 GCA_050177915.1 Pseudodonghicola sp.
CCGTCGTGCGCCCGGCCATCGGATTGTCGGGCGAGACGATGGCGACGACCTCCTGGGTCAGCACCGGGGCGCGGCGGAACCGCGGGTCGGGCGGCAGGTCGGGCAGCACCGCCACATCGACCTCGCGCCGCGACACCGCCGCCATGATGTCCTGATGCGATCCGGTCTCGACCGTGACGGTCAGTGTCGGGTGCTGCGCCAGCACCCGGCCGACCAGGGCGATGCCGGGCATCGAGTTGCCGAGCCCCACCCGCAGCCGGTGCCTGCCGCTGGGACCGCGCCGCGCCAGCACCCGCGCGGCGTCGCGCTCGGCCGCCTGGATGCGGTTGCCGATGTCGCAAAGCTCAAGACAGGCGGGCGTCGGGCGCAGCACGCCGCGCAGCCGGTCGAACAGATGGATCTCATGGGCGCGCTCCAGATCGCGGATCTGCTGGGCGACGGCGGAGTGCGACACCCCGATTCGCCGCGCGGCGGCGGCGTAAGAGCCTTCCTCGGCCACGGCGGTCAGCGCGCGCAGCCGGGAAAGTGACAGGCCCGAAGGCGATTCCGCAAGCGATGCTTTCATGGGGTGAAGGTTTAGCTTTCACACGTAACGGCACGGTTACACAGCCGGCCGATACCGCCGTCAGACGCCGGCGATGGGGCTGGACGACAGATGACGCGATCACAGCGAAGAGCAGACGGGGGCGCAAGCCTGCCCCCGAACAGAGAGGATTTGGCATGAGACAACCGGTTCGGTTGCAGCATTTCTTGGACGGCCCCTGGCCCGACCGGGCCGCCGTGCTGGCGGATCTGGACGGCTGTCTGGTGTCGGGCGACACGGTCCTGCCCGATGTGCCCGAGCTGTTCGATCGCTGCGGCGACCGGCTGTGGATCGTGTCGAACAACTCCTCCGACACCGCCGAGACGCTGTCGGCGCGGCTGGGCGGGCTGGGGCTGCATGTGCCGGCGGCGCGGATCCTGCTGGCGGGCGAGATGACGCTGCGGGCGCTGCAGGCGGCGCAGCCGGGAGCGCGGGTGGCGCTGTTCGCGGCGCCGCCGCTGCAGGTGCTGGCGCGCACGCTGGGGCTGCGCCCCGATCACGACCGGCCCGAGACGGTGGTGCTGGCGCGCGACACCGGCCTGCGGTTCGACGATCTGGCGCGGATCATCGCGCTGGCCCATGCCGGCGTGCCGGTGACGCTGGCCAATCCCGATACCTTTCACCCCGGCGCCGACGGCACGCCGCAGCCCGAGACCGGGGCGATCTGGGCCGCCGTCACCGCCGCGGTGCCGCATGTGCGCACCATGAGCCTGGGCAAGCCCGCCCCCGATCTGCCGCGCGAGGCGCTGCGCCGCGCCGGCGTGGCGCCGGAGGCCGCGGTCTTTATCGGCGACACCGCCGAGACCGACGGCGGCGCGGCGCGGGCCGCCGGCGTCGATTTCGTCCTGCTGGCGCGTCCCGGCGCGCAGATCCCCGTCCCGCAGAAGAGAGAGGCAAGCCTATGCTGAGCTATACGCTGCGCACGCTGACCCGGATGGTGCTGACCTTCTTCGTGATCGTCACCATCGTCTTCTTCGCCACCCGGCTGTCGGGCAATGCGGTCGACTTCGTGGTGGGCGAGGGCATCACCAGCGAGGACCGGGCGCTGCTGATCGAATATTACGAACTCGATCAGCCGATCTTCAGCCAGTATCTGGCCTTCCTGAAATCCTTCACCGATGGCCAGTTCGGCCTCAGCTTTATCGAGCGTCGACCGGTCAGCCAGATCGTGGTCGAACGGCTCTGGCCCTCGGCGCAGCTGCTGCTTTCGGCGATGGCGCTGACGCTGCTGGTGTCGTTGCCGCTGGGCATCGCCGCCGCCATCTGGCGCAAGAGCTGGGTCGGCAGCGCGGTCATGGTGGTGGCCTTCCTGGGCTATGCGGTGCCGAATTTCGTGCTGGCCGTGGTGATGGTGCTGGTCTTCTCCTACTGGCTGAACTGGCTGCCGGTGGTGGGCAATGGCACGCCCTGGCATTTCATCATGCCGACGATCGCCATGGCGGGCGTGCTGATCGCCGCGCTGACGCGGTTCACCCGCAACGCCATGCTGGATGTGCTGGGGCAGGACTACATGCGCACCGCCCGGGCCAAGGGCCTGCCGGAGCGCCGCGTCATCCTCAAGCACGGGTTGCGCAACGCCGGCATCACCATCCTGTCGGTGATCGGGTTGCAGGTGGCGGGCCTTGCCGCCGCCGGATCGGTGGTGATCGAGTCGATCTTCGCCTGGCCCGGGATCGGCGATCTGCTGGTCAGCTCGGCGCTGCGCCGCGACTACCCGGTGCTGCAATTCGGCGTCGTCACCGTGGCGCTGGCCGTCATCGTCATCAACGCGCTCGTCGATCTGGCCTATGCCTGGGCCGATCCGCGGCTGCGCCACACCGTCAAAGCCTGAGGCCGCCATGACCCATCCCGTTGCCGTTCCCGCCCCGTCGCTGCCTGTCGCGGCCTTCAACCTGTGGCGTGGCGCCGATCCGATCCAGAAGGCGGCGATCCTGATCGGGCTGACGCTGGTGATCCTGGCCATCTTCGCGCCGCTGATCGCGCCCTTCGATCCGAATTCGCAAAGCCTGATCTCGCGGCTGCGCCCGCCGCTGGGGTTCGAGCGCGCCAAGGCCGGTTATCTGCTGGGCACCGACGAGCTGGGCCGCGACGTGTTCTCGCGCAGCCTCTACGGTCTGCGGCTGACGCTGATGCTGGCGGTGCTGGGGGCGACGCTGGGGCTGCTGATCGGCGGTTCGCTGGGGCTGCTGGCGGGCATCGTCGGCGGCCGGACCGAGGCCGCGATCATGGCCGCGGTCGACACCCAGATCGCGCTGCCCTTCACGCTGATCGCGCTGTTCCTGCTGGCGATCCTCGGCTCCTCGATCGAGGTGATCGTGCTGGTGCTCGGTCTCTATGGCTGGGAGCAATATGCCCGCATCGTGCGCGGCGAGGTGCGGCGGATGATGAACATGCCCTTCATCGAGGCCGCCCGCGCCGCCGGCGCAGGCCCGCTCAGGATCGCGCGGCATCACCTGCTGCCCAATATCGTGTCGCCCATCGTGGTGCAGTTCACCCTGTCGCTGTCCAACATCGTGCTGCTGGAAAGCACGCTGTCCTTCCTCGGGCTCGGGGTGCAGCCGCCCACCGCGACGCTGGGCTCGATGGTCGGCATCGGCCGCGACTACATGCCGACCGCGCCCTGGATCGTGGTGGCGCCGGCGCTGATGATCCTGCTGATCACCTTCGCGGTGCAGATCCTCGGCGACTGGCTGCGCGACGGCGCCGATGTACGGCTGCGCGCCCGCTGACTCCGATTTCCCAACACCAGAAGGCCGCCAAGGCCCGGATCACCCCCGACTTAGAAAACTTCTTAGAAACCTTCCTTCAGCACCACGGAGACAACCAATGCTGAGACTGCTGCTCACCACCGCTCTCGCCGCGGGCCTCGCCTCTGGCCTCGCCGCGCAGGAGATCACCGTCGGCGCCGCCAACGTGTCGAGCTACCTCGATCCCGGCCGCGACCATTCCAACGTCGGTTCGCAATTCTACTACAACATCTTCGACACCCTGATCGACAAGAACCACGACAGCCTGGACGCCGAATGGCAGCCGGCGCTGGCCACCTCGTGGGAGCTGGTCGAGCCCAAGGTGATGGAACTGAAGCTGCGCGAAGGCGTCACCTTCCAGAACGGCGAGCCGATGACCGCCGATGACGTCGTCTTCTCGCTGAACCGGATGTATCAGGCGACTTTCGCCCCCTATGTGGTGCGCTCGCGCGACCGGCTGTCGAACTTCGCCAGGGCCGAGAAGGTCGACGACCTGACCGTGCGGATCACCGTCGAGAAGGAAGAGCCGCTGTGGGAAACCCTGCTGAACCTGCAGCAGGTCATGATCATCCCCGAGGAGTACACCAAGGGTCTGACCGGCGATCCCAAGGTGGCCGAGGACGACGATTTCGAGGCCTTCTCGCTGGCCCCGGTCGGCACCGGCCCCTACAGCGTCACGGAATTCGTGCCGGGCGAGCGCGTGGTCTATGAACGCTACGACGGCTTCTGGGGCGAGAAGGCACCGCTGGCCAAGGCCATCGTGCAGCAGATCCCCGAGACCGCCTCGCGCGTGACCGCGCTGAAGACCGGCGAGGCCGATATCATCACCAATATCGCCCCCGACCAGCTGGCGATGATCGAGGCCGATCAGAACCTGCGCGCGGTGGGCAGCGCGACGCCGTTGTTCCACGTCATGATCATGAACGTGAACCACCCCAAGCTGCGCGACCCGCGCATCCGCCAGGCGATGAGCCTCGCCATCGACCGCGCCACGCTGAACGAGGCGCTGTGGCTGGGCAAGGCGGTGGTGCCGGATTCGCACACCTACGCGGAGTTCGGCGATCTCTACATGCCGGAACTGAAGACCTTCGAATACAACCCCGAGAAGGCCAAGGAACTGCTGAAGGAAGCCGGCTACGACGGCTTCGAGATCACCTATGACACCCATCCGACCTATTACACCAATGGTCTGCTGGCGGCTCAGGCGATCACCGAGATGTGGAAAGAGGTCGGCATCAACGGCCGGGTGAACATCGTCGAGAAATGGTCCGGCGGCTCGCCCGAGATGATGGCGCGCAACTGGTCGAACCCGATGTATTTCGCCGACCCCTTCGGCTCCTTCGGGGTGATGTGGGCGCCCAATGGCCCGTCCGAGGGCGAGGGTCGGTTCAACACCGACGAAGCCTATGCGGCGATCTGGGAACGGTTCCGCTTCTCCAAGGACGCCGAGGCCCGCAAGGCCGCCTATGCCGAGCTGATGGAGCGCATCAAGCAGGACCCGCCGGTGCTGCCGCTCTACCGTCCCTATGAAAGCTGGGCGATGCGCAAGGACGTGGTGTGGGCGCCGAAGCCGGGCCACATCCCCTATGTGCTCGACTTCCGCGCCGGCTCGATCTCCTTCGCGTCGAACTAACCGATCCCCGGCCCGCCGCCCCCTGCGGCGGGCCGCCCCTCCACGTGACACCCCCGGGCCGGTGCCTCCGGCCCATGCATCAGGAAAGACCCCCATGACCGTCCGCCTTGCCATCGTCGCCGACATCCACCACGGCACCCCCTCCGCCACCAAACGCGGCGATACCGCCATGGGGCTGATGGAAGAATTCTCCCGCTATGTCCGCGACGCCGACGTGACCCATGTGCTGGATCTGGGCGACCGGATCTCGGACGTCGACCACGACACCGACCTGCGGCTTGAGGCCGAGGTGGCCGAAGCCTTCCGCGCGGTGGAGAAACCGATCTGGCACCTGAACGGCAACCACGACCGCGACCACCTGAGCGTCGCGCAGAACGAGGAGATCCTGGGCCAGTCGCTGGGCCACGAGACCCACGACATCGGCGGCTGGCGCATCGCGCTGTGGCGCGCCGACAGCCGGATCTATCGCGGCGCCGATCATTCCGGCTTCATCCTGCGCGAGGCCGACCTGCTGTGGCTGTCGCGCACCGCCCAGGCCGCCGACCGGCCGCTGCTGGTGGTCAGCCACGTGCCGCTGTCGGGTCATTCGCAGATCGGCAACTACTACTTCCAGAACAACACGGGCCATTCGACCTATCCGATGGCCGAGCGCGCCCGCGCCGCGCTGGCCCAGGCCAAGGTGCCGGTCGTGTGCCTCGCCGGCCATGTGCATTGGAACACCGTCACCACGGTGGACGGCATCCCGCATCTGACCCAGCAGTCGCTGACCGAAAGCTTCACCAACGAGGGCGCGCCGGCCGGCGCCATGGGGGTGATCGAGCTGGGCGACACCGTCCGCTGGGACGTGGCCGGCGACGATCCGTTCAGCACCGCCTTCCGCCCCAGTGCCCGGCGCTGGACCCCGGACTGCCCGAGTTCCGCGCCCACCCCGAGCTGCGCGCCCGCCACACCCAGACCGAGGGCTGACCCATGACCCGCTCCCCCCTTCTGTCCGTCGAAAACCTGAGCCTGGATTTCGGCTCGCATAATGCGGTCCGCGATCTCTCCTTCGACATCGCAAGGGGGGAGACGGTGGCGCTGGTGGGCGAATCCGGCTCCGGCAAGTCGGCCAGCGCGCTGGCGATCCTGCGGCTGATCGAACGCGAGGGCGGTTCGATCGCCGGCGGCCGGGTCGTGCTGCACGGGGCGCCGGCGCTGGAGCTTTCGGCGCTGAGCGACCGGCAGATGCAGGCGGTGCGCGGCAATCGCGTGTCGATGATCTTTCAGGAGCCGATGACCGCGCTCAACCCGGTGATGCCGCTGGGCGAGCAGGTGGCCGAGGTGCTGCGGCTGCATCAGGGGCTGGACGCCGCGCAGGCCCGCATCGCCGCCTGCGCCGCCTTCGACCGGGTGAAGATCCCCGAACCCGAACGCCGGCTCGACCAGTTCCCGCACGAGCTGTCGGGCGGGCTGCGGCAACGGGTGATGATCGCCATGGCGCTGGCCTGCCGGCCCGACCTGCTGATCGCCGATGAACCGACCACCGCGCTCGACGTCACCACCCAGGCCGAGATCCTGTCCCTGATCCGCCAGTTGCAGGCCGAGATCGGCATGGCGGTCCTGTTCATCACCCACGACATGGGGGTGGTGGCGCAGATCGCCGACCGGGTGGTGGTGCTCAAGCGCGGCGACAAGGTCGACGAGGGGCCGGTGGAGGAGATCTTCCTGCGCCCCACCGCCCCCTATACCCGCCAGCTGATGGCGGCGACGCCGAAACTGGGCAGCGGCGCGCCGCGGCCGATCCGTTCCTCGGCCGATCCGCTGTTGACGGTGGACAACCTCTCGGTCCGCTTCCCGGTGCAGCGCGGCCTGCTGCCGGGGGGCCATCTGGACTATCACGCGGTCAATGGCGTCTCGCTCTCCCTCGCAGCGGGAGAGACGCTGGGGCTGGTGGGCGAGAGCGGCTGCGGCAAGTCCACGCTGGCCCGCGCGGTGCTGCGGCTGGTCGATCCGACAGGCGGCCGCATCCGGCTGAACGGGCAGGAGATCACCGGGCTGGAGGGGGCCGAGCTGCGCGCCACCCGGCGGCAGGCCCAGATGGTGTTCCAGGATCCTTTCGCCAGTCTCAATCCGCGTCTTCCGGTGCGCGAGCTGATCACCGAGCCGGCGCAGATCCAGTCCCGCATGTCGCGCCGCGACCGGCAGGCGCTGGCCGGGGAACTGTTGCTGAAGGTCGGGCTGGAGCCCGAGGCGGCGGATCGCTTCCCGCATCAGTTCTCCGGCGGCCAGCGGCAAAGGCTCTGCATCGCCCGGGCATTGTCGGTGCGGCCGGCGCTGATCGTGGCGGATGAGGCGGTCTCGGCGCTCGACGTCTCGGTCGCCCGTCAGGTCACCGACCTGATGGCCAGGTTGCAGGCCGAGGAGGGCGTCTCCTTCCTGTTCATCAGCCATGACATCGCGGTGGTGGAACGGGTCAGCCACCGGGTGGCGGTGATGTGGGCCGGCCAGATCGTCGAGACCGGACCGACCGAGGCGGTGCTGCACAACCCGCAGCACCCCTATACCCGCCGGCTGCTCGCCGCGGTGCCGGTGCCCGATCCCTCCCGCCGTCCGGTGCGTGGCGCCGAGCGGGCGCCGCTGACACCGCAGCGGCTGCTGCTGCCGGCCGGCCAGGCGCCGGTCCGGGCCCAGATGATCGAGGTGGGCGAGGGGCACTGGGTGGCCAGGTCCGATGCGATCCACACGCTGCTCGACATCGGCGCGGGCTCCGGTGGAGCAGGGACCGATACGGAGCAGGCCGGCACCGCCGCAGCGCATCGCGGCCAGTTCGATCCCGCCTGAGACGGGGCGCATCGCCGGGCGCACCGCCGGGCTGGGCGTCACAGCCGGGCGTCAGAGGGGCTGGGGCGACGATTCCCGGCCGAGTCGGACAGAGTCGCGCGCGTCAGAGGGCGAGCCCGGTGGCGATTCAGGGCAGGGGAGGGGGCGATTCAGGGCTCTCGCGGCCGTGGAGGCCCCCTCTGCGCGCCGCGAGCCTCCCCTGAGGTGAAGACAGCGGTCCCGACGAGGGCGCGCGGATTGCCTTGAAAATAGCGGTTTTCGCGGTGCCTGCGAAGAAAATCGCAGAAAGATGAAAAAACTGCTTGCGGCCCCGGCACGGTAACCGTAAAAGCCCCTTCACCGGCGGCGCTGAGGCGCACGGCGGGACGGCGGACGGGGCGGCGGACGGAAGTTCGGAAGGCCCGGAAGGCGGATAAATCAGAGGTAAGCTTGGCA
>JBFXGQ010000181.1:0-8172 GCA_050177915.1 Pseudodonghicola sp.
CTGCGCGTTGCTTCGAATTAAACCACATGCTCCACCGCTTGTGCGGGCCCCCGTCAATTCCTTTGAGTTTTAATCTTGCGACCGTACTCCCCAGGCGGAATGCTTAATCCGTTAGGTGTGTCACCGAGCAGCATGCTACCCGACGACTGGCATTCATCGTTTACGGTGTGGACTACCAGGGTATCTAATCCTGTTTGCTCCCCACACTTTCGCACCTCAGCGTCAGTATCGAGCCAGTGAGCCGCCTTCGCCACTGGTGTTCCTCCGAATATCTACGAATTTCACCTCTACACTCGGAATTCCACTCACCTCTCTCGAACTCAAGACCAGGAGTTTTGGAGGCCGTTCCGGGGTTGAGCCCCGGGATTTCACCCCCAACTTTCTGGTCCGCCTACGCGCGCTTTACGCCCAGTAATTCCGAACAACGCTAACCCCCTCCGTATTACCGCGGCTGCTGGCACGGAGTTAGCCGGGGTTTCTTTACCAGGTACTGTCATTATCATCCCTGGCGAAAGAGCTTTACGACCCTAAGGCCTTCATCACTCACGCGGCATGGCTAGATCAGGGTTGCCCCCATTGTCTAAGATTCCCCACTGCTGCCTCCCGTAGGAGTCTGGGCCGTGTCTCAGTCCCAGTGTGGCTGATCATCCTCTAAAACCAGCTATAGATCGTAGGCTTGGTAGGCCATTACCCCACCAACTACCTAATCTAACGCGGGCCGATCTTTCACCGAAATTCTTTCCCCCGAAGGGCGTATACGGCATTAAACCCAGTTTCCCGGGACTATTCCGTAGTGAAAGGCACGTTCCCACGCGTTACTCACCCGTCCGCCACTAAACCCGAAGGCTTCGTTCGACTTGCATGTGTTAGGCCTGCCGCCAGCGTTCGTTCTGAGCCAGGATCAAACTCTCAAGTTGAAAAGCACTTACGTGCTTATCCTTGACGTTCGAACCTCTGCACATCCTTAATGCGTCACCACCCCGCCTCGAGGGCGCAGCGGCTGGCCCACCCGGCTAAGGAAGGACCTGCATTAAGAGTCATCTGTCTGTCTGTGCTTCAGTACCAAAGGCACCGAAGACCGGACAAACAGTGAAGCTGACACTCCATCATCGGGCCGAAACCCTAAGAGCGCGATATGCGAGACCGATCCATCGATTGGACCAAACCGCCCACATATCTCTTCAGATATCCAATTTTCAAAGAGCGTAGAGACAAAATCAACCGACTGCGCTTCGTTCTTTCCAGCGCGGCCTGCCAAGCTTACCTCTGATTTATCCGCCTTCCGGGCCTTCCGAACTTCCGTCCGCCGCCCCGTCCGCCGTCCCGCCGTGCGCCTCAGCGCCGCCGGTGAGGGGCTATTTATGGATTACCCCCGGAACCCGCAAGCGGTTTTTTCACCAAATCGTCACTTTTCATCCAAAAACATGAAAAATTACTCTAAATCAATAACTTGCATCGAAGCACCTTTCCGCTCCAACACCCCGATCCAGCCCGCACACCCCCGCCCGAACCACCCCCGATTCCCCAAATCCTCCACCCCGCCCCCTTATCCACAGGGATACCCACAGAAACCCCTGAACCCCCACAGGAATCGCACACGAGTCACCCCGCAATCGCAGACCAAACCGACTCGCGACGCCCTCACGCCACCCGGCGGCGGCGCCAGGACAGCGCCGGCAGGCGCAGGACCAGCAGCCCCGCGATCAGGGCGAGATAGATCAGCGGTTCGATCTGCAGCCCCTTGCGGAGCATCACGAAATGCAGCGCCCCCAGCAGCGCCGCCACATAGACCGCCCGGTGCAGCTGGCGCCAGCGCGGGCCCAAACGGCGGATCGACACCGCGTTGGAGGTCGCCGCCAGCGGCAGCAGCAACACGAAGGCCGCCATGCCGACTGTGATATAGGGACGCTTGAGGATATCGGCCCAGATCTGCGACGGGATCTGCACATCCAGACCCAGCCAGACCAGCAGGTGCAGGCAAACATAGAAGAAGGCCAGCAGCCCGATCGCCCGGCGGAACCGCAGCAGGTTCACCCCGAGGTGACGCCGCAGCGGCGTCACCGCCAGCCCGGCGATCAGGAACTGCAGCGCCCAGAGGCCCAGCCCGTGTTCCAGCGCCTTGATCGGCTCCACCCCCAGGCCGCCGGTCAGCCCGCGATAGAACAGCCAGGGCGCCGGCAGCGCCCCCAGCCCGTAGACCACCCAGGTCGGCAGTCGCCGCAGGGCGCGGTTGAGGCGATCGGCCAGCACGTCAGAAGTACCGGGCCAGATCCATCCCCTCGTAGAGGACGGCGACCTCTTCGGCATAGCCGTTGAACATCAGCGTCGGTTCCCGGCGCGAGAACAGCCCGCCGCCCACCCGGCGTTCGGTGGCCTGGCTCCAGCGCGGATGATCGACGTTCGGGTTCACGTTGCTGTAGAACCCGTATTCGCGCGGATTGGTGCGGTTCCAGGTGGCATAGGGTTCCTCGGCGGTCAGGCTGATGCGCACCACCGATTTGATCGACTTGAAGCCGTATTTCCACGGCACCACCAGCCGGATCGGCGCGCCGTTCTGGTTCGGCATCGGCTTGCCGTAGAGGCCGGTCGCCAGGATGGTCAGCGGATGCAGGGCCTCGTCCAGCCGCAGCCCCTCGCGATAGGGCCAGTCCAGCACCGGATAGCGGGTGCCCGGCATCTCCTCGCGGCGCAGCACGGTTTCGAAGGCGACATAGCGCGCGCCCTCCTGCACCCCGGCCATGGCCAGCAGATCGGCAAGCTCGAAGCCGATCCAGGGGATCACCATCGACCAGGCCTCGACGCAGCGGAAGCGATAGATGCGCTCCTCCGGCGTCACCTTGGTCAGGATGTCGGCCAGGTCATAGGAGCCGGGCCGGTCCACCAGCCCGTCGATGGTGATGCTCCAGGGCGCGGTGGTCAGGGCGCCGGCGTTCTCGGCCGGGTCGGACTTGCCGGTGCCGAACTCATAGTAGTTGTTGTACTGGGTGATCTCCTCCCAGCTGTTGGGCGTCAGCGCCTCCTCCGCCGCCAGCGCCGGACCGGCGAATGCGGCCGCCCCCAGTCCGGCGGCCGCCCCGGCGATCAGTTGCCGCCGGTTCAGGAACAGCCGTTCGGGCGTCACGTCTGCCGGGGTCAGGTCGTTGGTCCAGCGTCGGGCCATGGTGTCTCTCCCTGTTGAGCTCAGGCAAATCTAACCCGGCCCCGGCGCCGCGCCAAACCACGCCGGCTCACGTTTCGGCGACGGGGCTGTAACTTGGCAGGATCTCGTTCATCGGGATGGAATGGCCGTCGGCCTGCACGATGCGTACATGGCGCCGCCGCATCAGCCGCGGCTCGGCCACGCCGACCGAATGGGCGATGGTCTCGACCTCGTCGATCAACCCGCGGGCATAGAGGGCGACGCGGACATATTTGCGGTCGACCACCAGACCCTTTTGCAGGTGCGGATCATGGGTGGTGATGCCGGTGGGGCAGGTATTCTTGTTGCACTTGAGCGCCTGGATACAGCCTAGCGCGAACATGAAGCCGCGGGCCGAGGTGACGAAATCGGCCCCCGCCGCCAGCGCCCAGGCGACATCGCCGGGGTTGACCAGCTTGCCGCTGGCGATCAGCCGGACCCGCTCCTTCAGCCCGTGTTCGTCGCGGATATTGGCCACCACCGGCAGCGCCTCGCGCACCGACATGCCGACCAGGTCGATCAGCGGCATCGGCGCCGCCCCGGTGCCGCCCTCGCCGCCGTCCAGCGTGATGAAGTCCGGCGCGCTGTCGGCGCCGCGCGCGACGATGGTGTCGAAGAAGGCGCGCATCGCGTCTTCCGACCCGACCACGGTCTTGATGCCGACCGGCTTGCCAGTGACCTCGCGGATATGCCGGATCATATCCAGCAGTTCGTCGTAATTGTGCACCTCGGGGTGGCGGTTGGGCGAGATGCTGTCCTTGCCCATCGGGATATGGCGGATCCGGGCGATCTCCGGGGTGATCTTGGCCGCCGGCAGGATGCCGCCCTTGCCCGGCTTGGCACCCTGCGCCAGCTTGATCTCGAACATGCGGATGGTCTCATGGGCGGCCAGGGCGCGCAGCTTGTCGTCGGCCAGATTGCCGTCCTCGTCGCGCACGCCGTATTTGGCGGTGCCGATCTGAAAGACGATGTCGCAGCCGCCCTCCAGATGCATCGGGCTCAGCGCCCCCTCGCCGGTGTTCAGCCAGATATTGGCCTCCCTGGCGCCGCGACTCAGCGCCTCGACCGCCGGTTTCGAGATGGCGCCGTAGGACATGCCCGAGATGTTGAAGAAGGAGGGCGCCAGATAGGGCACCCGCGCGGTCGGGCCGATCAGCATCGGCTCGGTCCGGGCGTATTGGTCGTTCAGCGGCGGGAAGGGCGCGTTGACGAAGATCGGCGTGCCCGGCACGCTGAGACTGCGGGTCGAGCCGAAGGCCACCGTATTGCTGCCCCCGGCCGAGGCGCGCGCCACCCAGTCCCGCTGGGCGCGGTTGAATGGCATCTCCTCGCGGTCCATGGCAAAGAAATACTGGCGGAAGAATTCCCCCAGCGTGGTGAACAGATAGCGGAACCGCCCCAGCACGGGATAGTTGCGCCGGATCGCATCGCCGGTCTGTATCCGGTCGATGGCAAAGAGGGCGACCGCCACCAGGAACAGAATCCCCATCAGCGCGATGAAGAGAAACGCCAGCAGCTCGACCGCGTTCACCGCGATATTCATGCAGAAACTCCTATATGTTTGAGTGGCGCCGCAGGCGCCAAGCCGTTAGCTTCAAGACTGGTAGGGATTGGCGGGGCTGGCAAGCGGCGCCGCCGACGAAGGGAGAGAAAGATGAAAGCAGTTGTCGTCGCCGCCGCGCTGGCGCTCGCCGCGCAGACCGTCGCCGCGCAGGAAAAGACCCCCGACATGGTGCGCTACACCACCGAGCAGAGCTTTGAGGATGTCGCCTTCGGCATCGAAAGCGCGATTGTCGATGCCGGGCTGGTGGTCGATCACGTCAGCCATGTCGGCGAAATGCTGGAACGCACCCGCGCCGATGTCGGGTCGGACAAAGTTCTGTTCACAAAAGCGGATGTCTATTCCTTCTGCTCGGCCAAGGTGTCGCGCAGCGTGATGGAGGCGGACCCGATGAACATTGTCTACTGCCCCTATGACATCTTCGTGGCAGAGCTGGCCGACAAGCCGGGCGAGGTCTTTGTCGGCTATCGCCAGTTCCCCGAAGGCCCGATGCAGGAGGTTCAGGCGATGCTGGACGGCATCGTCCGGGCCGCGCTCGGCGACTGAATCGGGGCCGGGGCCCGCAATAAAGAAGGCGCGCCCCGGGCAGGGCGCGCCGAACTTGATCACCGTTTAACCCGCGGATCAATCGTAGCTGCGCTGATCCTCGATCACCAAACCGTCCTTCGGCAGGCTGCCGGGCGCCACCACCTCGATCGTGCCCTTGAGCTTCAGCAGATCCGCCACGCTGCGGGCATAGGCCGCCGCATCGCCGCCGGCGGCCTCGATCCGCACGGTCATCGCGTCCATCTCGCCCTCGCGGCTGGCGATGACGCGGGCCTTGACGATCTCGGCATGCTTGTCGACCAGCTGCGCCACCTGCTCGGGGCGCACGAACATGCCCTTGATCTTGGTGGTCTGATCGGCGCGGCCCATCCAGCCCTTGATCCGCATGTTGGTGCGGCCGCAGGGCGACACCCCCGGCAGCACCGCCGACAGATCGCCGGTGGCGAAGCGGACCAGCGGGTAATCCGGGTTCAGCGTGGTCACCACCACCTCGCCGACCTCGCCCGGCGCGACCGGCGTGCCGGTGCCCGGCGTGACGATCTCGACGATCACGCCCTCGTCGACGATCATCCCCTCCATCGCGTCGCTCTCATAGGCGATATTGCCCAGATCGGCGGTGGCATAGCATTGCAGGCAGGCGATGCCGCGGTCGGCGTATTCCTGGCGCAGCGACGGGAACAGCGCGCCGCCGCCCACCGCCGCGCGGGTGATCTTCAGCGCCAGCCCCATCGCCCCGGCCTTGTCGAGGATGATCTTCAGGTAATCCGGCGTGCCGGCATAGGCGGTCACCCCGATGTCATGGGCGGCGCGCGCCTGCAGCTCGGTCTGGCCGGTGCCGGCGGGGACCACCGCGGCGCCGACCGCGCGGGCGCCGCTTTCAAAGATCATGCCGGCCGGCGTCAGGTGATAGCCGAAGCAGTTCTGCACGATGTCGCCCTGGCCGATGCCGGCGGCATGCAGGAATCGCCCCATCCGCCACCAGTCGTGGGTGATCCCGCCCGGCTCATAGATCGGACCCGGCGACTGGAAGATATGGGCGGCGTTGGCCACCGGCAGCCCGCCGAAGGGCGGCGTGGCCTTCTGCCGCTCGCTCAGCTCGGACTTGCGCAGCACCGGCAGGGCGGCCAGCGCGGCCAGATCGGCCAGCGGCGCCATCCCGTTGCGGACGAGGTTGGCGTTCAGCGCCTCCAGCTGCGCCGCCGCGCGGGCATCGGCCGAGCGGGTTTCCAGGTCATCGAAATACGCGGTCATAACTCTTTCACGTCCTTGTTGTTGCGCCCTGCCGGGTCCTCCGGCCGCGGCACCGCCCTGCCCTCTTGCCGCCGGTCAGCTCAGCCAACGCTTGCGCCGCCGGTAGGAGCGCACGTCTCGGAAGCTCTTGCGGCCCTCCTCGGAGACGCCGAGATAGAATTCCTTCACATCGGGGTTCTCGCGCAGCTCGGCCGCCGGGCCGTCCATCACCACCCGGCCGGATTCCAGGATGTAGCCGTAGTGGGCATAGCGCAGCGCCACGTTGGTGTTCTGTTCGGCCAGCAGGAAGGTCAGCCCTTCCTTCTCGTTCAGGTCCTTCACGATCTCGAAGATCTGCTCCACCAGCTGCGGCGCCAGCCCCATGCTGGGTTCGTCCAGCAGAATGGTCTCGGGACGCGACATCAGCGCGCGGCCGATCGCCACCATCTGCTGCTCACCACCCGAGGTATAGCCGGCCTGACTGCGGCGGCGCTCCTTCAGGCGGGGGAAATAGGTATAGACCATGTCGAGATCGCGCATCATCTCGGCCTTGCCCGACTGCCGGGTGTAATAGCCGGTCAGCAGGTTTTCCTCGACCGTCAGGTGTTCGAAGCAATGGCGCCCCTCCATCACCTGGATCACGCCCTTGCGGACCAGATCGGCGGGGCCTGAGCCATGCACCGCCTCGCCGCGGTACTTGATGCTGCCCTTGGTGACCTCACCGCGTTCGGAATGCAGCAGATTCGAGATCGCCTTGAGCGTGGTCGTCTTGCCGGCGCCGTTGCCGCCCAGCAGCGCGGTGATGCCGCCCTTGGGCACATTCAACGACACGCCTTTGAGCACGAGGATCACATGGTTGTAGATCACCTCGATATTGTTGACCTCAAGCAGGGTCTCTCGGGTATGTCCGGCGTCCAGCATCTGGTGTCCTTCTTTCCGCATCCCGCGACAGCACCGTCACGGGCGGTTTGACCGTTGGGCGGAAGCGGCGACGGCGCCGCCGCTTCCCGGGTTCGATCCCCGACTTACTTGCAGTCCGGGGTGATGCCGTTTTCCTTGGCGTAGGCCATCGAGTCTTCCTCGACCAGCGGCGCCAGAACCTCCTGATCCGACTGCATGTAGCCGGTGATCATCTTGTAGGCGCCGGCATCGGCATCCCACTGCACCACCGCGGCATAGCCGTCGCCACCGTGGTTGTTGCAGGTCACCTTGAAGGCGGGGCCGAAGTGCGGCAGGCCGAGCGCGGCCATCTTCTCTTCGGTGATCTCCAGCGCTTCCATGCCGTCGCGCATCTGCGCCGGGGTGATCTTCGAAGTGCCGGCCAGACCCTGCGCGGTCTTGATCGCCTCGGCCGCCAGCATGGCGGCATACATGCCCCGGTTATAGAGCGTGGTGCCCAGCTGGTCGCCGGCGCCCGCGGCCTTGCCGGCCTCGACCACATATTTCTTCATGTCGTCGTAGATCGGGTAATCCGAACCGATGTTGTGGAAGGTCAGCGCCTTGTAGCCGTTGGCCCCCTTGCCGGCCGGCAGCACGTCGTTTTCCGACCCCGACCACCAGATGCCGATGAAATGATCCATCGGATAGCGGATGTTCACCGCCTCCTGGATGGCGACCTGGTTCATCACGCCCCAGCCCCACATGATCACGTAATCCG
>JBFXGQ010000182.1:0-8153 GCA_050177915.1 Pseudodonghicola sp.
TGGCATTGCACCGGGGACGGAGGACCGACAGTTGACCGAGACCACCACCCGCGCCCGTGCCAAGCTGCTGCTGCCCTATGTCGTCACCGCGGCGCTGTTCGCGCTGGGGGCCTGGGCGCTCTACCGGATGCTGGCGCCGGTACATCTGGACGAGGTGATGGCGATGGTCCGCGCCACCCCGGCGGGCAGCATCGCGCTGGCGCTGCTGTGCACTTTCGGCGGCTATGCGGCGCTGATCGGCTACGACTGGTCGGCGCTGCGCTATATCGGCCGCCGGCTACCGTTCCCGGTGATCGCCGCCGGCGGCTTTCTGGGCTATGCGGTCGGCAATACGGTGGGCGCCGGGCCGGTGACCGGCGGCGCGGTGCGCTATCGGATCTATTCGGCGCTGGGGCTGTCGGCGCTGGATATCGCGGGGATCTCGGTCTTCGGCTCGATCGCCTTCGGCATCGGGGTGATCAGCATCGGCACCGGTGCGCTGGCCTGGCATCCGCATGCGCTGGAGACGCTGATCTCCTGGCCGGCGCAGATGATCCGCTGGGGCGGGATCGCGGTGCTGACCGCCTGTCTCGGCGTGCTGCTGGTGATCTCGCTGCGGCGCGGGTCGCTGACCGTGCGCGGGGTGACGCTGCATGCGCCGTCGCCCGGGCTGATGGCCGGGCAGTTCCTGTTCACCGCTGCCGAGACGCTGTTCTCGGCGCTGGCGCTCTATCTGCTGCTGCCCTCCGACGGGGTCGGGTTCGCCACCTTCCTCGCGGTCTTTGCGGTGGCGGTGATGGCGGGGGTTCTGTCGCATGTGCCGGGCGGCATCGGGGTGTTCGAAACGGTGATCATCGCGGCGCTGCCCGCCACGGTTCAGACCGGGCAGGCGGCGGCCGGGCTGCTGCTGTTCCGGCTGATTTACTATCTGGTGCCCTTCGCGCTGGCGGTCCTGTTCCTGGCCCTGGCCGAGCTGCGCATGGCCGCCGCGCCGGCCCGCGCCGTGCTGGCGCCGGTGTTCCGCGCGATCAGCGCGCTGACGCCGCTGGCGATGGCGGTGATGGTCTTCGTCTCGGGCGCGATGATGATGGTCGCCAGCCTGATCCCGCCGACCGGCGCCCTGGCCGAGGAGCTGGAGCTGGTGCTGCCGCTGAGCTTTGTCGAGGGTGGCGCGCTGCTGTCCAGCGCGCTGGGCGCCTGCCTGCTGGTGATCGCGCACGGGCTGCTGGCGCGGGTCGAGGGCGCCTGGTGGCTGGCCCTGACGGTGCTGCTGGCCGGGGTGGTGGCCAGCCTGGCGCATGGGCTCGACTATGACCGGGCGGCGCTGCTTGGCCTCGCCGCGCTGGCGCTGCTGCCGACCCGGCGCGAATTCTACCGGGCGACGCGGCTGACCCGTGACGTGCTGAGCCTGCGCTGGAGCCTGCTGGTGCTCTGTCTGGCGGGGACGCTGCTGGCGGTGCTGTTCTTCGCCCATAAGGCGACGCCCTACAGCACCGATCTGTGGTGGCAGTTCGCCTCGGACCAGACGGCGCCGCGGGCGCTGCGGGCGGCGCTGGTGGGGCTGGTGGTGATCGGCCTGCTGCTGCTGCGCTATGCGCTGCGCCCGGCCCGGCTGAAGGAGGTGCTGCCGACGGCGGCGGATCTGGCCCGCGCCGAGGCGATCCTGCGCGCCGGGGCGGATCCGGAGGCGAATGTGGCGCTGACCGGCGACAAGTCGCTGCTGTTCTCGCCCAGCGGCGACAGCTTTCTGATGTACCGGGCGCAGGGCCGCAGCTGGGTGGCGCTGCACGAACCGGTGGGCCGGCCCGAGGAGATCGCGCCGCTGGCCTGGGAATTCCACGACGCCGCCTATGCCGCCAACGCGCGGCCGGTGTTCTACGCCGTCTCGGGCGACACCGCGCCGCTGTGGATCGACATGGGGCTGGTGCTGCACAAGCTGGGCGAGGAGGCGATCGTCGATCTGGCAGCGTTCAGCCTGGAGGGCAGCGCGCACAAGCGGCTGCGGACCACGCATAACCGCGCCCTGCGCGACGGCCTGAGCTTCGAGGTGCTGCAACCGCCCCATGCAGAGGCGCTGCTGGCCGAGCTCAAGACGATCTCGGACGCCTGGCTGGCCGCCAAGTCCGGCGGCGAAAAGGGCTTCTCGGTCGGGGCCTTCGATCCGGCCTATCTGAACCGCACGCCGATTGCCGTCATCCGGCACGAACAGCGTATCGTCGCCTTTGCCAACCTTTGGACCACCGACCGCAAACACAGCGCGACGCTCGATCTGATGCGCCATCTCGAGCCGGCCCCCTCCGGCGTGATGGAGTTCCTGTTCACCGAGCTGCTGCTGTGGTTCAAGGCCGAGGGCTATGCCGAATTCAGCCTGGGCAATGCGCCGCTGTCGGGGCTGGAGGCGCGGCGGGGCACCCGGTTCACCACCCAGCTCGGGGCGGTGGTCTATCGCCACGGCGGGCAATTCTACAATTTCGAGGGGCTGCGGGCGTTCAAGGAGAAATTCGGCCCCGACTGGCGCCCGGTCTATGTCGCGGTGCCGCCGCGGGTCAATCTGGTTGCCGTCGCCGCCGATCTGGTCGCGCTGATCGGCGGCGGGGTGAGCAAGAGCCTCAAGATCGGCCAGAACTGAGACCCCCGGGACCAGCGGGCGCCGGCGGGCGCCGATCCTCCTGCCACCCGCGCGACCCCGCATGGCGGACCGGCCGCGGCGCACACCGGTGCCTCCGGGCCAGAATCAGGGCCGGGGGCAGGGACCGGGCCCGAACATGTTGTGAAACGCGGCCCCGCGCCCTAGGCTGTCGGCATTGCACCTAGAATTCATTGCAGGTTGTGTCATGGTCAGTGTCATTTTCAAGGGGCTCTACAAGCAGGCCCATCGTCTCGGCGAAACGAAGTTCTGGGCGTTCGACGGCGATAGCGGAACGATCGCGGATATCGGTGTCCCGCCCGGTTCGGCGTGGCGCAACACCGATCCCTATCTCGCCGAAGGTCTGGGCGAGACCGCGCTTTTCGTTCAGGAGGTCTCAGGCTATGGGGACGTGGTCTTGTTCGGCGTGTCCGGCGACGGCCAGATCTCTGCGCTGACGCCACGCAACCATGCGGTCCAGTCGCTCAGCCTGCGACAGGATGGAACCGCGGCGCTGGCGATCGAGCCTGATTTCAGCGCGGGCGAGGGCACAGCGGTCTGGATCACCGACGGGTCGCAGGACGGAACCCGGAAATGGTTCGATATCTCGCTTTTGCAGAGTGTGAACAGCAAGGCCTATGGGTTCTTCGATGTCGCCACGCTGGATGACCGGATCGTCGTCCCGACGCTGATGAATACCCGCCAGGGCGGATATGACATTTTCGTCACCGACGGCACGCCGGAGGGCACCGAGGCGCTGTTGCCCAAGGGGGTGCGGATCGGGACGGACGGGTACGACCCGATCCTGGCCCAGACCGGAGCGGGCGACACGGCACGGCTCTATTTCGTCGCCCGGGATGCGGTACACGGGCAGGAACTCTGGGTCTCGGACGGCACCGCCGAGGGCACCCATATGGTCGCCGATCTGAACCCCGGGCGCAGCAATGCCATCGGCGTTTCCAAGCTGCTGATCCCCTATGAGGACAAGCTGATCTTCACGGCCAAGACGGCGACCACGGGGATGGAGCTGTGGATCACCGACGGAACCGAGGCGGGGACGACGCTGTTGGCCGATACGGCCAGGGGCGTGGCATCGGGGATGAGAAATGCCGGCGTGACCAGCACCGGCGCGGTCTGGGACAACTGGGCGGAGATCAACGGAGAGATCTGGTTCTCCGACGACCGCTTCCGGCTCTGGCGCACGGACGGGACGGCAACCGGCACGGAACTGCTGTTGGGCGCGCAGAGCGTCCTGGCCGACAATGGCGGAACGCTGCCCCTGCGCTATGGCGACACGCGGATCGATTTTCACCAGTTCACAGGCGAATCCGGCGATGCTGGCGATCTGCTGCTCTATGCCGGTGCCGATGTGACGCTGACCCGTACCGGCGCGATCAAGGCGTATCAGCCCTACAACCTCTGGATCACCGACGGCACCAAGAACGGCACCGTTCAGCTCACCTTCGAGACCTCCGAAGGCGGATCGGCGAATGCCAACAACGGGATCGGCTTCGTCGATTATGTCGGTCAGGCGGGAACCTATATGTTCTTTGTTGCCGCCAGCCCGCGCGATGCGGAGGAAAGCGCGCTCTGGGTGACGAACGGCGATCCGGGCGGCACCTTCGTGGTGTCCTCCACCGGCACTGCGGCCGAGTATTTCGATGTCGCGCGGACATCGGACGGGGCCGGGGCGGCGGTTCTGGTGGGCGATCCCTCGGAAACCCCGCTGTTTCGCAATATCGACCCGACAGCGCGCGGCGACGGCATCCTGTGGACGCGGGGCGGAGAGCTGCGGGCCGGGGCGGGCGACGACCGGCTGCAGGGCGGGCACCGGGCCGATGCGTTCTTCGGCGAGGCCGGCGACGACGACCTCGCGGGCCGGGGCGGGCGCGACCGGCTCGACGGCGGCGAGGGGAACGACAGGCTGACGGGCGGGCCGGGGGCGGACATCTTCGTGTTCTCCCCCGGCCGGGACGTGGTGACCGACTTTAACCTCGATCTGGCGCGGGAAAAGATCGACCTGTCCGGTGCGGAGGGCATCCGCAACTGGCGCGATCTGGCCCGCGACCACCTGCAGCAGGATGGCGACGATGTGACGATCACCGACGCGGCCGGGGCGGTCATGCGGCTGGAGAATGTCGCCCTGGCCGATCTGGACCGGGCCGATTTCCTGTTCTGAGCCCTGCGCCCCTGCGCCCCTGCGTCCCTGTGCCCCTGCGTCCCTGCGTCCCTGTGCGCCCATCGCCCGCGGTCCGCGGCGCTGAGATCGGCAGCTCTGAGGTCGTCGTCGCGGTCGAGACGACGGTCGACGGGCGGAAATCGCGGACCTTGGCGTCGGCGCAGAACGAACGGCGGAGGACTGGGGCGAGGTCTTGACATCAGACACGGTGCCCTGACCGATTTCCCCCTCGTGCCCGGCGCTGCCGTCTGCGGGCGTGCTTTCGGTCCGCCGGCCGCCGGTGCCGGTCTGGCGCGACAGTTCGGCCACCGGCCGCCTCGGGAGCGAAACCCGGGGGACGCCGCCCGAGCCCATCGTCGAGACGGATGGCGTTTTGCGCGTTAAGCGGGAATAATGGATTCCGAACTCTCCTGCATGCTCTTTGACAATCGAATAATAACAATCTACTAGGCGCAAGAGGTTCCCCCGCATGCGCGGGGATAGACCCGGGATTTTTCGAGGGCGCCCCGTTGCTGGACGGGTTCCCCCGCATGCGCGGGGATAGACCCGGCGTTGTAGATGGCGAGGAAGTTCGATTCGAGGTTCCCCCGCATGCGCGGGGATAGACCCGTAGCGACTTCGAACGCATTGGGCGTGATTTCGGTTCCCCCGCATGCGCGGGGATAGACCCTCCCCAATCTCCTAGCAATCGCATGTCGTTAAGGTTCCCCCGCATGCGCGGGGATAGACCCTCGCCGTTTTTGCAGAAATCTGTCAGCATTTTGGTTCCCCCGCATGCGCGGGGATAGACCCGGTTTCTGGCGAGATTCTGACTGGTTGTTCTGGGTTCCCCCGCATGCGCGGGGATAGACCCTTCGAAGGGCGCGAGAAACAGGGGAGGACTTCGGTTCCCCCGCATGCGCGGGGATAGACCCGATGCGACCCTGAAGGTCGGGTTTCAACCGGGGGTTCCCCCGCATGCGCGGGGATAGACCCAGCTGACATATTAGACAGTTGATGTCAGAATGGGTTCCCCCGCATGCGCGGGGATAGACCCGCCGCACTTACGGGGCCGCCCCTCGTGGGCACGGTTCCCCCGCATGCGCGGGGATAGACCCTCGATCAGATTTTCGCCATTTAGGCGCCAGACGGTTCCCCCGCATGCGCGGGGATAGACCCCCAAATTGTTCAGTCTTGAGCCAACCATTTGAGGTTCCCCCGCATGCGCGGGGATAGACCTTGATGGTGATGAAGGGACCGGATCACCCAGCCGGTTCCCCCGCATGCGCGGGGATAGACCCAGCAAAACAAAGAAGCCGTGCATCGTGCTGGTGGTTCCCCCGCATGCGCGGGGATAGACCCGCGGCGAATTGGGTCGAGGCGCTTGTCTGATGGGTTCCCCCGCATGCGCGGGGATAGGTGCCCGCAGGGCATGGATCCCGGCGACCTCCGCTCTGGCTGGGGACCGGGGGCGATCTGTCTGTTCATGACGTCGACATGGACTGGAAACGGCCAGGGGGAGGGAGAGCGCGGCGCTGCTGTTTCCCTCATCGGACATGGCCTGTTTCAGAAACCGATGCGGTCCGGGATTTTACCCGGGCCGATTTCTCGGCGGGTCTGGACTGAAAGGCCGGACGGCTGCAAAAGTCCGGTGTCCGCTTTCCGGAGGGGGCGGCCGATACATCGCCCGGGAAAACCGGCTTTCAGCCTCCGCGCCCCCGGGCATTCTGCCGCGAGAATGCCGATTGGTTGAATTGACCTGATATCGGGGGCCCCGACGAAATTCTCTTGTGCGGTTCCAAGAAAGCACCTCTCCTGAAAATGCGATTCTTTTCGGGGGGCGGAGAACGGTGAATTCGGTGGCATGGGGGAAGGCCGATCTCGGCACCGGGGAACGCCATCATCTGGCCCATCACAGCGCCGATGTCGCCGCGGTTCTGGTCGCGCTGCTCGATCTTCCCGTCATCCGGGCGCGGGCCGAGGCCGCGGCGGGACGCACCCTGACCGCCGCCGAAATCGCCTGTCTTGGCGCCTTGGCCTTCCTCCACGATATCGGAAAGCTTGCGACCGGCTTTCAGGCCAAGGCGTGGCAGGAGCGGCGCGGGATCACCCTGCGCGGGCATGTGCAATGCGGCTGGGTCTGGCTGTCGCAGGGAGAGGCGGAAACCGCACTGGCCGGAAATGCCGCGCTGATCGGGAAATGGGAGGGGGTCGAGGAATGGTTCCGGATTTTGTTCGCACATCACGGTCGCCCGGTGCCAATTCCCGACCCGAGCTGGGGCGGGGACGCCTTCGCGCCGCGAAATGGATATGACCCGAAATCGCAGGAAACGGTTCTGGGGCAGGCTCTGCTGACGTGGTTTCCCGATATTCGCACGCATTCACCGCCACGGCTTACCGCGGAATTCGCGCATTTCTTTTGCGGATTGCTGGCGCTGGCCGATTGGATCGGGTCGGATCGCCGGGCTTTTGCCTTCGTGGCGGCTTTCGATACCGCCTATTGGGACCGCGCGCAGGATCGGGCGCGGGCGCAGCTGGCGGCGATCGGTCTGGACTGCCGGGCGGCGCGGCTCTCGGCGCCGGTGGGCTGGGGGTTGCTGTCGGACCATCCGGCGCCGCGGCCGGCGCAGGCGGTCGTGGCCGATGTGCCGCTGTCCGAGCCGCTGGTCATCCTCGAGGCCGAAACCGGTGCCGGCAAGACCGAGGCGGCGCTCTGGCGCTTTGCCCGGCTCTATGAGGCGGGGCTGGTGGATGCGCTCTATTTCGCGGTGCCGACGCGGGCGGCGGCGCGGCAGTTGCAGGGGCGGGTGAACGCGGCGATGCACCGGATGTTCGCGGCGCCGGCGCCCGAGGCGATCCTGGCGATCCCCGGGCAGGCGCTGGCCGGCGAGGCGCATGGCATCCGGCTGCCGGAGTTCCGCATGCGCTGGGACGATACCGAAGAGGCGCGCCCGGCGCGCTGGGCGGCGGAACATGCCACCCGGTTCCTTGCCGCGCAGATCGCCGTGGGCACCGTCGATCAGGTGATGCTGGGCGGGCTGATGGTCAAGCACGCGCATCTGCGCGGCAGCGCGCTGTCGCGGGCGCTGCTGGTGATTGACGAGGTACACGCCTCCGACGCCTGGATGACGGAAATCCAGCGGTCTCTGGTCGGCGCGCATCTGCGCCTCGGCGGTCATGCGATGCTGATGTCGGCGACGCTGGGCGCGGTGGCGCGGGCCGCCTGGCGGGGCGAGGTCCTGCCCGATTTGCCCGCGGCCGAAGCCGCGCCCTATCCGGCGGTCTGGACCGGGGCCGGTTGCTTCCCTGTGGTGGGCGAGGGCGGCGCCGGCAAGGCGGTCCGGCTCAGCGCGCATCAGGGCTGGAGCGGCGCGGATGCCGCCGATCTGG
>JBFXGQ010000183.1:0-8130 GCA_050177915.1 Pseudodonghicola sp.
GAAAGGTTTCGGGCTCGCCGGAGGGGTCGGGGATGCGCAGGCGGTGGTTTTCGCCCCGCGCCCGCAGCTCCAGCGTCGCGCCGAAGGGATGGCGCAGCCCTTCCAGGCTGTCGTCGCGGATCACCTCGACCCGGTCGGCCAGCGCCTCGGCGTGGGGATCGCCCAGCAGGTCGTAATCGTCCCAGCCGAAGCGGCCGCGCAGCAGCGCCACCGCGGCGGCGAAGGGCATCGAGAACTGGCCCTCGACCACGCTGCGGGCGCGGCGTTTCTGCTCCAGCGGTGCGCCGACCAGGGTGATGCCGTTGCGGTGCAGGCCGACGGTGATCGCCTCGACCTCCTCGGGGGCCAGCGACAGCCGGTCGCGCAGCGCCAGCAGCCCGTCGACCGCGGCATGGGTATAGCGGCAGGCGGGATAGGGCTTGACGCCGATCCGCAGCGTTTCCCAGGTGGTGCCCAGCCCGGCGGTGGCGCGCTCGGGCTCGGCGCCGTCGCTATAGCCGCGCAGGAAGCCGTGTTCGCCCTCGATGGCATCGGCGGCGCCATGGAACCCCTCGGCGGCGAGCGTGGCGGCCATCAGCCCCTTCATCGCCGCCTCGCCGACCTGATAGCGCTTGTTCCAGGCGCCGTTCGTCAGGAATTGCAACGAGCCGGAAGCCTGGCTGGCGGCGACGCCGAAGGCGGCCTCCATCCGGTCGGTGTCGAGGCCGAGCAGCCGGCCCGCGGCGGCCGCGGCGCCAAAGGTGCCGGCGGTGGCGGTGGGGTGGAAGCCGCGGGCGTAATGCGCCGTCGGGTTCAGCGCCAGGCCGAGGCGGCAGCAGACCTCGAAGCCCACCACCACGGCGGCCAGGAAGTCCTGCCCCGAGGCGCCGGTCATCTGCGCCGCGGCCAGCGCGGCGGGCACCACCGGCGCGCTGGGGTGCAGCGAGCTGTCGGCATGGGTGTCGTCGAAATCCAGCGAATGGCCGAAGGCGCCGTTCAGCAGCGCCGCCGCCGCCGGGCCATAGCGGCGGCTCAGCCCGAAGACGCTGCAGGGGCCGTCGCCCTCCATCCCCAGCCGGCGCAGCATGGCCAGCAGCGCGGGGGTGGACTCGGCCTCCTCAGCGGCGCGGATGGCCGAGCCGGCGAGATCGGTCGTCAGCGCCAGCGCGCGATCCCGCACTGCCGGCGGAACCGCATCGGTGCGGGTCTGGGCGGCAAAGGCGGCAAGCTGGCGGGTGGCGCCGGGCAGCGTCGGGGGCATCGTGGCCGTGGCAGGGGTCATTCCGGGGTCTTTCCGTTCATGCCGCGCCATGATGGCGCCCCGGGGGTATAGAGGAAAATAGTTTTTTGATGCGCACGCTATAACGCCGGAATATGGCGCCGCCGCGCCGCCCCATCTGTTTCCGTTATGTCGGGTGCAGAAAGCTGTTATTTGAAGTGATGGCTCCTTTCGCCGATCCTTCCCCGCGAACCCGCATCCGCCGGATGCGGAAGACCCAGGACAGACAGCAGGCGAAAGACATACCGATGAAATCAACCGATCTTGCAGGGATCCTCGTCGTTTCGGTCGAACAGGCGGTGGCGGCGCCGCTGGCCTCCTCCCGTCTGGCCGAGGCCGGCGCGCGGGTGATCAAGGTGGAGCGTCCCGAGGGCGACTTCGCGCGCAACTACGACCGGTTGGTGCATGGCGAAAGCGCCTATTTCGTCTGGCTGAACCGGGGCAAGGAATCCGTCTGCCTCGATCTGCGCGAGCCTCAGGCGCGGCAGGTGCTGCGCAACATGATCGCGCAGGCCGATGTCTTCATCCAGAACCTCGCCCCCGGCGCCATCGACCGGCTGGGCTTCGCCCCCGACGATCTGCGCGCCGCCCATCCGCGGCTGATCACCGTGTCGATCTCGGGCTATGGCGACGAGGGGCCCTATCGGGATCTCAAGGCCTATGACCTGCTGGTGCAGGCGGAAAGCGGGCTGTCGGCGATCACCGGCACGCCGGAGGGGATGACGCGGGTCGGGATCTCGGTCTGCGATATCTCGGCCGGGGTGACCGCGCATCAGGCCATCCTGCAGGCGCTTTTCGCGCGCGAACGCAGCGGGCAGGGCCGGCATATCGCGGTGTCGCTGTTCCATGCGCTGACCGACTGGATGAACGTGCCCTATCTGCAATATGTCTACGGCGGCCAGACCCCGGCGCGCAGCGGGCTGACCCATCCGACCATCGCCCCCTATGGCGCCTACCCCGACCGCGACGGGCGCGAGGTGCTGTTCTCGATCCAGAACGAACGCGAATGGGCGCAGTTCTGCGCCGGGGTGCTGCAACGCCCCGAACTGGCGGCCGAGGCGCGGTTCGCCGACAATTCCGCCCGCGTCGCCAACCGCGAGGCGCTGAACGTGATCATCCGCGAGGTCTTCGGTGCGATGACCCGCGACGACATCATCGACCGGCTCGAGGCGGCGCGGATCGCCTATGGCCGGGTCTCGACCATGGCGGATCTGGCCGAACATCCGCAGAACCGCCTGGTCGAGGTGGAGACGCCCACCGGCCCGGTGCGGATGCTGGCGCCCGGTGCGCTGGTCGATGGCGCGGTGTCCGACCTTGGCCCGGTGCCGGCGCTGGGGGCGCAGACCGAGGCGCTGCTGGCAGAGTTCGCCAGCCAGCCCGCCGTCGACTGAGGGGAGGGGCCTGCCATGTTGCCGCTGATGTCGCGCGCCCGCAGTGTGAAGACCGACAGTTTCACCGTGCTGCGCGAGGCCTTCGCCGCCGCCGGCGCCCGCCACATCCTGGATCTGGGCTGCGGCACCGGCGAGCTGGCGGCGCGGCTCTCGGAGGCGGGGTTCGCGGTCACCGGCGTCGATCCGCAGGCGGCGGCGCTGGAGCGTGCCCGCCAGCTGGCGCCGGCGGTGCAGTTCCTGCTGTCGCGGGTCGAGGATCTGCCGGCGGATTGCGGCCCCTTCGATGCCGCCTGCTTCGTCAACGCGCTGCATCATGTGGCGCCGGACCGGATGGAGGCCGCGCTGATCAAGGCGCTGTCGCTGGTGCGGCCGGGCGGCGAGGTGCTGGTGATCGAGCCGCTGGCACTGGGCAGCTTCTTTCGCTGCATGCGCCCGGTGGACGACGAAAGCGAGATCCGCGCCCAGGCGATCGCCGCGCTCGAGGCGGTGATCGCCTCGGGCCGGGCGAAGCTGCGCGACCTGAAACGCTGGGACCGCGAGACCCTGTTCGACGGGCTCGACGGGTTCGTCGACTATCTGCTGGCGGTCGATCCCGACCGCCGCCCGCTGATCGAGGCGCATGGCAGCGATCTGGCGCGCGCCTGGCGTGACAATATCGCGCTGCGCGACGGCAAGGCGGTGCTGGTGCAGCCGATCATCTGCTGGGTGCTGACCGCCGGGGCCTAGGCAATAGTCCCATATTTTTGCTGCATGGGGTCGGTCGCTGGTATAGTCCAGCGATATGGATATTCGCCAACTCCGCTATTTCATCGCCATCGTCGAACAGGGCTCGTTCTCGCGCGCCGCGGCAATGTTGCATGTCGCCCAGCCGGCGCTGTCGCTGCATGTGCGCAACATCGAGGCCGATCTGGGCACCCAGCTGCTGTTCCGCAGCCCCAAGGGCGTGGTGCCGACCGAAGCGGGCGAGATCCTGCTGCGCAACGCCCGCATCATCCTGGATCAGCTGGCGATCACCGAGGAAGAGGTGCGCGGTCATGAAAGCGATCCGGCCGGCGTGGTGCGGCTGGGGCTGCCGGGCACCATCAGCGAAATCCTCTCGGTGCCACTGATCATCGCGGCGCGCAGCCGCTATCCCCGGATCCAGCTGCGCATCGCCGAGGCGATGAGTGGCTTCGTGCTGGAATGGATGCGAGACGCGCGGATCGACCTGGCGGTGATCTATCGCAAGGTCAATGACAACGGTCTGGCGACGGTCGAGCTGCTGGAGGAGGAGCTGGTCTTTTTCGCCCCGGCGCACGGGCTGGCCGAGGGCGGCGACCTGCCCGCCGCGGGCGCCCGCATCGGTCTGGCGCAGGTGGCGGACCTGCCGCTGATCCTGCCGGGCGAGGCGCATGGGCTGCGGCTGCTGCTGGACCAGCACGCCAGCGCCGCCGGGGTCGATCTGAACGTGGCGATCGAGGTCGATTCCTATACCAACATCAAGGAGCTGGTCGCCGCCGGCTTCGGCTGTTCGGTGCTGCCGCTGAACGCCGTCTCGCGCGAGGTGGCGGCGGGCAGCCTGGTCAGCTGGCGGATCGGCGATCCGCCGATCCGGCGCTCGGCGCATCTGGCCTATCCGGTCGAGCGTCCGATGACCAACGCGGTCACCGCGATCCGCGACCTGGCGCAGGAGCTGCTGCGCGAGCTGGCCCGCAACGGCAGTTGGGTGGGCGCGCGGGAACTGCCGACGGACGCCTGATAATCGTTCAGGTTGAAATGCGTATCATTCGGCTCTGCCTTTGGATGCGATCCGTTATGCTATAAGCTGGTAACAGGGACCAGGTCCGCCCCCCAGAACATTTGGATATGGGGGGGGACGAAATTCTGAATTTGTGGTGACGCGGAATTAGCTGTCACTATCGCCTTGTTCGCCCGGCTCTGAGGCTGTCGGACGGATGAGGGAGAGGACAGCCTTGCGATCGTGCGAATGCCCCATGCCGCCCGGCGGCCGGTGTTCTATGCGATTGCGCTCAGGGAGGAGCGTCACATGTATCAGGACCATCCGCGCGCGGCCGATATGCTGCCGGCGAAGGGCTGTTTCATCAACAATCGCTGGGAGCCCGTATCGACCGGCCGCAGCCTTGCCGTCGTCGCCCCTGCCGAAGGTGTGGTCTTTGCCGAGATTTCGGCCTCGGGTCCCGCAGATGTCGACCGCGCCGTCGCCGCCGCCCGCGCCGCCTTTGAAACCGGTGCCTGGTCGCGGCTGTCGGCCACCGACCGGGGCCGGCTGCTGAGCCGTCTGGGCCAGCTGATCCTCGACAATTTCGACGAACTCGCCGCGCTTGAGGCGCGCGACTGCGGCAAGCCGATGGCCACCGCCCGCAACGACATCACCGCTGCCGCGCGCTATTTCGAATTCTACGGCGGCGCCGCCGACAAGGTGCACGGCGAACAGATCCCCTTCATGAACGGCTATTACGTCACCGGCGAACGCGAGCCGCTGGGCGTGACCGGCCATGTGATCCCGTGGAACTATCCGGCGCAGATGGCCGGCCGCACGTTGGGCCCGGCGCTGGCGATGGGCAACGCCACCGTGCTGAAACCGGCCGAGGACGCCTGTCTGACCGTGCTGCGCATCGCCGAGCTGGCGGCCGAGGCCGGCTTTCCCGAGGGCGCGGTCAATGTGCTGCCCGGGCTGGGGCACGAGGCCGGCGCGGCGCTGTCGGAACATCCTGGCATCGACTTCATTTCCTTCACCGGCTCGCCGCAGGTGGGCACGATGATCCAGACCGCGGCGGCCAAGAACCATATCGGCTGCGTGCTGGAGCTGGGCGGCAAGAGCCCGCAGATCGTCTTCGACGACGCCGATTTCGACGCCGCCGTGCCGGTGATCGTCGCGGCCATCGTGCAGAACGCCGGCCAGACCTGTTCGGCCGGGGCGCGGCTGCTGGTGCAGCGCTCGGCCTGGGACCGGCTGATCCCGATGGTGGTCGACCGCTTCGCCGCCCTGCGCGCCGGGCTGCCGGGTGACAATCCAGATCTGGGACCGATCATCAGCGCCAGGCAGAAGGCGCGGGTCGAAGGGTTCATCGAGCGGGCCAAGGCCGAGGGGCTGCCGGTGCTCGCCGAAGGCGGCACGCAGGAACAGGCACCCGATGGCGGCTTCTACGTCGCGCCGGTGCTGTTCGGTCCGGTGCCGCGCGACAATGCGCTGGCCAGCGACGAGGTGTTCGGCCCGGTGCTGGCGGCGATGCCCTTCGAGGACGAGGCGGACGCGCTGGCGCTGGCCAATGCCACCGACTACGGGCTGATCGCCGGGATCTGGACCCGCGACACCGCCCGGGCGATCCGGCTGGCGCGCAAGGTTCGCGCCGGACAGGTCTACGTGAATGCCTATGGCGCCGGCGGCGGTATCGAGCTGCCGTTCGGCGGCATGAAGAAATCCGGCCACGGTCGGGAAAAGGGGTTTGAGGCGCTTTACGAATTCTCGGCGCTCAAGACCGTTGTCATCAAACACGACTGAGGGAGGATGCCATGACCGCACAACAAGGCCGGATGGCAGGCAAGATCGCAATCGTTACCGGGGCCGGCGGCGGCTTCGGCGAGGGGATCGCCAAGATGTTCGCCGCCGAGGGCGCGAAAGTGGGCGTGCTGGATCTGCGCGCCGATGCGGCAGAGCGGGTTGCCGCCGAGATCGGCGAGAATGCCGTCGCGCTGGCTGCCGACGTGACCTCGCGCGCGCAGATGGAGGCGGCGGTGCAGAAGGTGGTCGACACCTACGGCATCCCCAATGTCTTCGTGAACAACGCCGGCTGGACCCATCGCAACAAGCCGATGCTGGAAGTGACCGAGGAGGAGTTCGACCGCGTCTATGCGATCAACGTCAAGTCGATCTATCACATGACCAACATCATGGTGCCACTGATGCGGCAGATCGGCGGCGGCTCGATCGTCAACATCGGTTCGGTCGCCGGCATCCGGCCGCGTCCGGGGCTGACCT
This sequence comes from Pseudodonghicola sp., assembly GCA_050177915.1. Taxonomy (GTDB): domain Bacteria; phylum Pseudomonadota; class Alphaproteobacteria; order Rhodobacterales; family Rhodobacteraceae; genus Pseudodonghicola. The sequence goes on from JBFXGQ010000183.1 coordinate 6,629, forward strand.
GGTACAACTCGACCAAGGGCGCGGTGAACATCCTGTCGCAATCCATGGCGGTCGAACTGGCGCCCGACAACATCCGCGTCAATGCGATCTGCCCGGTGATGGGCGAGACCGGCCTGCTCGAAGCCTTCATGGGGGTTCCGGACACGGCAGAGAATCGCGCCAAATTCGTCGCCACCATCCCGATGGGGCGGATGTCGCGGCCCGAGGATATCGCCCGCGCGACGCTCTATCTGGCCTCCGACGACGCGGAGTTCATTACCGGGGTGCTGTTCCCGGTCGATGGCGGCCGCACCATCTGACACTCCCCGACTGGCTGTCCGCCCATTTGCGGCGGGCGGCCCCTTTCGGGCGGTCTCCCGATAAAATCGGGAAAACGGGTGCTGGACAAATAATGATTATTGACTCAGAATTCACATCAAGATGTGATCGTTTTGACGCCGATCCCGGTCGGACCATGGGCCGGCGGCGGCGCCGGTCAGACCGCGGTCGATAACCGGGAGAGAGGGGGAGGAACATGGAAAGCAGTACGGAGGCCGGGCGACCGGGTGCATTGTCCGGGATCGTCCGATTGATCGGAAAGGGCGGGTTCGATCAGCTGAAGATCGTCACGCTGCTCTTCATCCTGATCTTTCTGACCTATGCGCTGATCCTGCCGGGGTTCTTTTCGGTGGGCAACCTGCTGACGCTGACGCGGACGGTGGCGGTGCTGGGCATCCTTGGCCTGGGCATGGCGATCGTGGTGATCGGGCGCGGCATCGACCTGTCGATGATCGCCGCCCTGGCAGTGCCCTCGGCGCTGGTGCTGAGCCTGGCAGCCAAGGGCTACGGCGTGGTGCCCTCGCTGGGGATCGGCCTGATGCTGGCGGTGGCGATCGGGCTGCTGAACGGCATCCTCGTCGCCTATGCCGAGATCCCGTCGCTGTTCACCACGCTGGCGGTCGGCATCGGCATCGCCGGAATCGGCCAGATCGGCATGTTCGACTACGAGATCGTCTCCTGGCCGCCGCAGCTGGATGCGATCGCCTGGATCGGTCGCGGCAGCCTGTTCGGCATTCCCTATTCGGTGCTGGCCTTCGGGGCGGCGGCGGTGGTGATCGGCATCTTTCTGCGCCGTACCCGGCCGGGGATGTTCGTCTATGCCTCGGGCGACAACCCGGGCGCGACCCGGCTGACCGGCATTCCGCTGCGCCCGGTGCTGGTGATGCAATACATCATCTCGGCCTGCGTTGCCTTCTTTGCCGGCATGGTGCTGTCGGCTTCGTCGGCCAGCATGGACACGCGGATCTTCAACCTGACCTGGATCTACGACGTGATCCTGGTGGTGGTTCTGGGCGGCATCGGCCTGTCGGGCGGTCGCGGCGGCGTGCTGAACGTGGTGATCGGCACCATGCTGATCGGCACCATCATGAACGGTCTGACGATCATGATCGTGTCGTTCGAGATGCAGAACCGGGTGCGGGGGCTGGTGCTGCGGGTGGCGGTTCTGGCCGACAGCATCGTCA
>JBFXGQ010000184.1:0-8126 GCA_050177915.1 Pseudodonghicola sp.
CGGCCGCCGTCATCGCCGCAAGCGCCGCATCGAGAGAACCGTCGAGGTCGATGGCGCGGCAAGCGTCCAGCCGCACGCTGACATCGAAGCCCAGCCGCGCCGCGTCCACCGCCGAGAAATGCACGCAGAAATCGGTGGCCAGCCCGACCAGGGTCAGCCGGTCGATCCCGCGCGTGCGCAGATAGCCCTCCAGCCCGGTGGCGGTGGTCCGGTCGTTCTCGAAGAAAGCGGAATAGCTGTCGATCTCCGGCCGGAAGCCCTTGCGCAGGATCAGATCGGCGTCGCGGCGCAGATCGGCGTGGAACTCAGCCCCCGGGCTGCCCTGCACGCAGTGTTCGGGCCAGAGCACCTGCGGACCGTAGGGCATTTCGACCAGGTCATAGGGCGCCTTGCCCGGATGCGCGGTCTCGAAGGACGAATGCCCCTCCGGGTGCCAGTCCTGGGTCAGGATCACCGTGTCGAAATCGGACATCATCGCGTTGATCGGCGCGACGATGGCATCGCCCTCGGGCACCGCCAGCGCGCCGCCGGGGCAGAAGTCGTTCTGGACGTCGATCACGATCAGAGCATGGGTCATGGCAATCCTTCCTTTCGGAAAATTGGTAAGAAGCACTTGCCCGCCGGTCAAGCGAAGCTGTTGCTACCTTGGTACCATGATGTATATATGACCCCATGAAACGAATTGAACGGGTACAAACCGGGCTGCGGCTGGAAAAACGGCTGCTCAAGGTGCTGAAGGGGCTGGCGGAGCATCTGGAGATGTCCACGGCCGATCTCATCGAGGGCATGGCGCTGCATGCCTTCGAGGGCAAGGCGCCGTTCTCCACCGCCACGCTGGAGAAGATCGAGATGCTGAAACAGGTCTATGACCTCGATCTCAGCGCCATGGACAGCCACAGGCTGCGGGAGGAGGGCGAATGAGCGACCGCTATGACACCATGCTGGCGGCGCTGGAGGCCGGAACGCTGCCGGCCGAGGGATTTTCCCACCGCGATCACGTCGGCGTCACCGTGGCGGCGCTGCGGCAGGGCGATTTCTATGATGCGCTGGCACGGGTCGCGCGGGGCTTGCGGCGACTGGCGGGCAATGCCGGGGTGCCGGAGAAGTTCAACGCCACGGTGACCTTCGCCTTCGTCAGCCTGATCGCGCAGCGGATGGATGCAGGCTGCGGCGATGTCGAGGCGTTCCTGCGCGACAACCCCGACCTGCTCTCGGGCAATCCGCTGGCCGGGCTCTACCCCGACGGCCAGGCCGACACACCGCTGGCCAAACGGGTGCCGGTCTTGCCGCGGTAGCCCCCCTTCCGAGCCAAGTCCCCCTTGCGCGGAACAAGGCCGAAGGCCGCCGCGCAAGCGCCGGACCGTCCCGGCGGTCTGGCACTTGGTCGGCGTTGGCACGCCGACCGGATGTCGTCCGGATTTGGCTGGGATAAACTGCGTCGACCAGCCGTTGCAGCGCCAAACCACGGTCCGGCGCTAGCGCGGCTTGCTCTGTATGCCCAACGAAGCGAGATGGCGTGCCCCCCCCTGCGCGCCCCTGTCCTCTTGCCGCAAGACAACCGAGGGCGTAAATGCCGGCCATGTATACCATCGCCGCCCTCTACCACTTCACCCGTTTCCCGGACCCCGCCGCCCTGCAACCGGCGCTGCTGGCGCTCTGCCTTGCGCAGAACGTCAAGGGCACGCTGCTCTTGGCACAGGAAGGGATCAACGGCACCATCGCCGGCCCCCGCGCCGGTATCGACGCGGTGCTGTCCCATATCCGCGCCCTGCCCGGCTGCGCCGATCTGGAGTGGAAGGAGGCGCAGAGCGACCATCCCCCCTTCGCCCGCATGAAGGTGCGGCTGAAGCGCGAGATCGTCACCATGGGCCAGCCGGATGTCGATCCGAAAGCCCGGGTGGGTCATTATGTCGAGCCGCAGGACTGGAACGACCTGATCCGCAGCCCCGACGTCGCGGTGATCGACACCCGCAACGACTACGAGGTCGCCATCGGCACCTTCGAGGGCGCGGTGGACCCTGAGACCGACAGCTTCCGCGATTTCCCCGCCTGGTGGGAAGCCAACAAGGAGCGCTTCCATAACAAGCGGATTGCAATGTTCTGCACCGGCGGCATCCGCTGCGAGAAATCCACCAACTACCTGCTGGGTCAGGGGGTGGAGGAGGTTTATCACCTCAAGGGCGGCATCCTGCGCTATCTGGAGGAGATGCCGGCCGAGGACAGCAGCTGGCAAGGCGAATGCTTCGTCTTCGACAACCGCGTCAGCGTCGGCCACGGGCTGAAGGAAGGCCCCTACGACCTCTGCCACGGGTGCCGCCGGCCGATCCTGGAGGAAGACAAGGCGCGCCCCGAATACGAGGCCGGCGTTTCCTGCCATCACTGCATCGACGAGACCTCGGAGGAGGACAAGGCGCGGTTCCGCGAGCGGCAGAAGCAGATCGCCCTGGCCCGCGCCCGGGGCGAGCGGCATATGGCGGCGGAATAACCCGCCGCCACCCGTTTATTTAGGCCGGCCGATTTCGGCCCGCCTATTGCGGGTCGTCCTGCCCCAGCTTCGGCGCCGCGCGCTCCAGCTTCAGCTCGGCATCCGAGAATTTGAACGGCGAGCGCACGCCCGGCACCCCGTCCAGCTCGATCTGCATGCCGCGCGCGACCACCTGCGGATCGGCCATCACCTCGGCCAGATTGTTGATCGGCCCGGCGGGCACGCCCTCGGCCTCGCAGGCGGCCAGCAGATCGGCCTTGGCCCGCCGCGAAGTCGCCGCCGTCAGCCGCGAGATCAGCTCGCCCCGATGCGCCAGACGGTCCTTGTTGTGCAGGAACTCGGGCGCCTCGGCCATGTCGTCCAGCCCGAGGATGCGGCACAGCCGCTGGTACTGCGGGTCGTTGCCGGTGGCGATGATGATATGGCCGTCGGCGCAGTCGAACACCTGATAGGGCGCCAGGTTCATATGCGCATTGCCCATCATCCCCGGCGGCACGCCGGTGGTGAGGTAATTCATCGCCTGGTTCGCCGTCACCGAAACTGCAACGTCCAGCAACGCCATGTCGATATGCTGGCCCTTGCCGGTGCGTTCGCGCTGATAGAGCGCGGCGAGAATGCCCGAGACCGAATAGATTCCGGTGAAGATGTCGGTGATCGCCACGCCCGCCTTCTGCGGCTGGCCGCCGGGTTCGCCGGTGATCGACATCAGCCCGGACATGCCCTGGATGATGAAGTCATAGCCGGCCCGGTGGGCATAGGGCCCGTCCTGCCCGAAGCCGGTGATCGAGCAGTAGATCAGCCGCGGGTTGACCTGTTTCAGGCTGTCGTAGTCGAGCCCGTATTTCTTCAAGCCCCCCAGCTTGAAATTCTCGATCAGGATATCGGCGTCGCGCACCAGCGCGCGCACCTTTTCCTGACCTTCCTCGGTGGCGAAATCGGCGATCACAGATTCCTTGCCGCGGTTGGCCGAGTGGAAATAGGCGGCCGAAGTATCGCCCTCGCGTTCGACGAAGGGCGGGCCCCAGGCGCGGGTGTCGTCGCCGCGCGGCGCCTCGACCTTGATCACCTCGGCCCCCAGGTCGGCCAGCGTCTGACCGGCCCAGGGACCAGCCAGAATCCGCGCCAGCTCGACGACCTTCACTCCCTCAAGCGGTGCGCTCATTGCTTGGCCAGCTCCGCGTCGATGATGGCCTTGAAATCGTTCCAGGGCTGGTTCTCGACCTTGGTGCCGTTGATGATGAAACTGGGCGTGGCCTTGATGTCATCCTCTTCGGCATGCTTCTGGTACCAGGCGACCAGCGTCTGCGCCTTGGTGCCGTCCTGCAGGCAGGCCTCGAGCTGATCGTTCTCGATCCCGGCCAGGCGGCCGATCTTGCGCAGCGCATCGACGATCTCGGTCGGCCCGCCGGCCCGCAGCCAGTCATCCTGTCCCTTGAAGATCAGGTCGCTGATGCCGAAGAACTTGGCCGTGTCCCCCGAGCAGCGCGCGATCATCGAGGCCCAGAGCCCGTAGCGGTCGAAATAGACCTCGCGGTAGATGAAGCGCACCTTGCCGGTGTCGATATACTCGGCCTTGAGCTTCTTGTAGGGGCCCTGGTCGAAATTGGCGCAATGCGGACAGGTGTAGGAGGCGTATTCGACGATCGTCACCGGCGCGTCCACGGCGCCCAGCACCATGTCGGGGATGGTGGAGATGTCGATCTCGGCGGCGGTCTCCTGGGCATTGGCGGCGCCGATCAGCAGAGATTCAGGCGCGCCACCGCGCTGATTCATGAAGACGAATGCGCCAGCCGCCATCAGGGCGGCCGCGGTCAGCGCGGGAACCAGTCGGGTCATCAGTACCCCTTTCTCAGTTTCTGCTTTTGGATAGAACGTTGCGGCCCAGTCGTTCAAGGGCCGCGCGCAACGCCGCGTCGCCAACGCCATCGGCGACATGGGCAACCTCGCGGCTGATCTCGGGCGAGGGCGCCGGGGCAGACGGCGGCTCCGGGCGGTCGAACTGCACCTGGCCCTCGGCAAAGCCGGTGGGCGCGGTCTGGGTGATATGGACCCGGCTGATCGCATTATAGCCGTAGACCGCGTTCACCCGCTCGCGCAGCTGGTCCTTCTGCATCTCCAGCATCGGCGCCTGCGCCCCGGTGGTCAGGATCGTCAGCGTGGCGCCAAAGCCGGTGCGGCCGTAGCCGATCTTGACAGGCCGGGCGATGGCGGCGATCTCGGGGCCGGCGATCTCGGCCCAATGGGTCAGCACGCGGGTCACGGCAAAGCCACGGCTTTCGCCGGTACGGCGGATCTGCTCGTTCAGCAGCGAGGCCGTGCGTTTGAAACCGCGTGTTGTCGAGTACCGCTTCGCCATGCGTGGATTCCGTTCTGCTCCGCGCTATTCTATGCGGCGCCGCCCCAAGTGCCAGCGAAACCGGAAAACGGACGAATAAAGATTGCGTGACACCGAGATTGACCACAGCGCCCTGCCCGCCCGCCTGCTGGAGTGGTACGACGTCCACGCCCGCGACCTGCCCTGGCGGGTGCGCCCGGCCGCCCGCGCCGCCGGCGAACGCCCCGATCCCTATCGCATCTGGCTGTCCGAGGTGATGCTGCAGCAGACCACCGTGGCGGCGGTGCGCGACTATTTCCACCGTTTCACCCTTCGCTGGCCGACAGTGGCGGCGCTGGCGGCGGCCCCGGACGCCGATGTGATGGGCGAATGGGCGGGTCTGGGCTATTACGCCCGCGCCCGCAACCTGCTGAAATGCGCCCGCGCGGTGACCACAGATCACGATGGCATCTTCCCCGACGATCACGACGCGCTGCTGTCGCTGCCCGGCATCGGCCCCTATACCGCCGCCGCGATCTCGGCCATCGCCTTCGATGCGCCCGAGGTGGTGATGGACGGCAATGTCGAACGGGTGATGGCGCGGCTGCACGACATCCACACGCCGCTGCCCAATGCCAAGCCCGAGCTGAAGGCGCGCGCCGCCGCCCTAACGCCCGCCCGCCGCCCCGGCGATTACGCCCAGGCGGTGATGGATCTGGGCGCCACCATCTGCACGCCGAAATCGCCGGCCTGCGGCATCTGCCCCTGGCGCGATCCCTGCCGCGCCCGGATCGCCGGCACCGCGCCGGAGCTGCCGAAGAAGGCGCCGAAAAAGGCCAAGCCGGTGCGCCGCGGCATCGTCTATCTGGCAGCGCGCCCCGATGGTGCGATGCTGCTGGAGCGGCGGCCCGACAGCGGTCTTTTGGGCGGCATGCTGGGCTGGCCCGGCAGCGACTGGGCCGAGGACCCGGCCGAGGACCGCCCGCCCTTCGCCGCCGACTGGCAGATCCTGCCGGGCGAGGTGCGCCATACCTTCACCCATTTCCACCTGATCCTGACGGTGAAGACCGCGCCGCTGCCCGACGGCGCCGCGCCGGCGGGGCTGCTGATCCTCGACCGCGCCGGTTTCCGCCCCTCCGACCTGCCGACGGTGATGCGCAAGGCCTATGACCTGTGGCGCGGCGGCGCCGCGACGTGACCATCCTGCCCCATGGCATTCGCCGGCGAATGGGGTAGACTCGCGCCGATTTCGCAAGTTCGGCCCGAGGTGCGCGATGATCCCACCCGAAACCCTCGCCCGCTGGCAAAGCGCCGCGCCCTTCTGGGTGTCCTTCCTGCTGGTGCCGGTCGCCTGGCTGGGCGGCATCCACGGCGGCTGGACCGTGGTGCTGCTGCCGCTGATCACCTGGTATCTCTTCGCCGCGCTCGACCGGCTGACCGGGCTGAACCTCGAGAACGCCGATCCGGACACGCCGGCCGAGGATCTGTTCTGGTACCGGCTGCTCACCACCCTCTGGGTGCCGCTGCAATTCCTCACCCTCTACGGGCTGATCTTCTACGTGACCCACACCGGCCATCTGTCGGTGCTGGAAAAGATCGTGCTGTTCTTCGGCATGGGCGTGATCACCGGCACCATCGGCATCAACTACAGCCACGAGCTGATGCACCAGAAGAACCGGTCCGAGCGGCTGCTGGGCGATATCCTGCTGGCGATGGTGCTCTATTCCCACTTCCGCTCGGAACACCTGCTGGTGCACCACAGCTACGTGGGCACCCCGCGCGACGCGGTCACCGCACGCTATAACGAAGGCTTCCACCGCTTCTACCCGCGGGTGCTGCGGCAAAGCCTGCAGTCCGCCTTCCGGGCCGAGAAAGCCCGGCTCGCCCGCAAGGGCCGGCCCTGGACCGATGCCGCCAATCCGTTCTGGCGCTACTGGGCGCTGGAGGCCGCGATGCTGATCCTGGCGCTGCTGCTGGGCGGCTGGGTCGGGCTGGGGCTGTTCCTGCTGCAGGCCGGCGTGGCGATCTGGCAGCTTGAGCTGGTCAATTACGTCGAACACTACGGGCTGACGCGGAAATACCTGGGCGAGGGCAAATACGAGCGTGTCCTGCCGCAGCATTCCTGGAACGCCGCGCACAAGGCGACCAACTGGCTGCTGATCAACCTGCAGCGCCATTCCGACCATCATTACAAGCCCGACCGGCGGTTCCCGTTGCTGCAGAACTACACCGCCGCATACGCGCCGCAGCTGCCCTACGGCTATCCGATCATGACGGTGGCGGCGATGATTCCGCCGCTGTGGCGCCGGGTGATGAACCCCCGGGTGCGCCACTGGCGCGCGATCTATTATCCCGAGATCACCGACTGGACCCCCTATACCAAGGCCACCAACCCGATGCCCAAGGGCAGCGTCTGAGGCGCCGCCCGGCCGCCAACGCAACGCCGCGAAGGGCAAGGCCGGGCGCCTCCGGCGGGAGTATTTGAAGCGAAGAGAAGGCTCAGACCGGCGCCTGCCTCCTTCTTCTCGCGGCAAATACTCCGGGGGGCGGCCGCAGGCCGGGGGGCGGAGCCCCCCTAGTCGAGCGTCCAGACCGTCATCTTCTCCTCGATCCCGCGCACGGCCTGATCCGCGTGCCGCACCAGCCCCTCGAGCGGGCCGCCCATGCGCGCGGTCTCGACCAGGACCCGATCGCGCAGCGCGTCGCTGATCACCAGCCGGGCGCCGAGCGGGCGGCTCAGCGCCTCCAGCCGGCTGGCGACGTTGACCGCGGTGCCGATCACCGCGAATTCCAGCCGGTTGTTGCCGATGTCGCCCAGCACGGCGGTGCCGTAATGCACCCCGATGCCGGCGCGGATCTCGGGCTCTCCGACACGGCGGCGCTCCAGGTTCCACTGGTCCATCACCCGGATCATCGCGCGGGCGCAGGTCACCGCATTGGTGGCGTCGCAGGTCCCCGCCACCGGTGTGCCGAAAGTCGCCATCAGCCCGTCGCCCAGATATTTGTCCAGCGTGCCGTCGTGGCGGAACACCTCGCGCTCCATCCGGGCGTGAAAGCCGCGCAGCACCTCGATCACCTCATAGGGGTCGCGGTCGGCGGAAAACCCGGTGAAGTTCACGATGTCGATGAACAGCACCGCGATCTCCTGCCGGCGCACCAGTTTCAGCGGCTGGTCATTCTGCGACAGCTCGTCGACCACAGTGGGCGAGAAGTAGCGCGAGAGATTGGCGCGCTCGCGCTCCAGCCCGGCATTGTCGATCAGCAGCCGGTTGAAACGGCGGGCGGAGAAGGCCAGCGTCACCGCCACGATCAGGAAGACGGCGATCT
>JBFXGQ010000185.1:0-8053 GCA_050177915.1 Pseudodonghicola sp.
CACAGTGCGATCGTCGGGCGCCTCGATCCTGGCGATGGTGCCCAGCTGCGCGGTCCAGTACGAGGCGGTTTCCGGGTTCTTGATCCGCTTGAGGCTGCCGATCACATCGGCGGCGACCACCGGGCGACCGTTGGAGAAGGCGGCGCCGGGGCGGATCCTGAACACATAGCTGGTGGGCGAGGTCTGTTCCCAGCTTTCGGCGAGGCCAGGCAGCAGCACCATGTTCTCGTCGGTGGTCAGCAGGGTCTCGTAGACCATCTGATACATCTGCCACGAAGTCACCGTGCCGGCGACATGGGCGTCGAAGCCGGTGATCTCGCCCGGCTTGCCCCAGACGATGGTGTTGTCCCCGGCATGCGCCGCCGACGGCAGACCCGCCATCAGCCCCAGTCCGGCGGCGACGGCGAGGCCCAGAATTCCCTGTTGCGTTGTCTTTTTCATTCGTTGTTCTCCTGTGTGTGGTCCGTGAGTGGCTGCGTTTGGAGAGACCGGCGCCCCGAGCGGGAGGCGATGTTGACAATGTTGTTATTCATATCACATATTGTCAAGCAATGTTATTTGGCAAACTTTTTATGCAGATGAGATGCGCAGACGCAAGATGCGGGCAGGAACAGGAAGGGACAGGAGATGACAGGCTTTTCCGACTATCGCAGTCATGACGCCATGGGCCTCGCGGCGCTGGTGCGGGACCGGCAGATCACCCCGGCCGAGCTGCTGGAGACGGCGATCGCGGCGGCGGAGGCGGCCGATCCGCTGGTGCATGCGCTGTCGCAGAAGCTTTATGACCACGGGCGCGCCGCGCTGAGCCGACCGCTGCCGGCGGGGCCCTTTGCCGGCGTGCCCTTCCTGCTCAAGGATGTGGGCGCGACGCTCAAGGGCACGGTCACCACCCAGGGCTCGCGCTTCTTCGCCGACCTGCCGCCGGCCGACCGCGATTCGACGCTGGTCGAACGCTACAAGGCGGCGGGGCTGGTGATCTTCGGCAAGACGACGACGCCGGAGCTGGCACTGGCAGCCTCGACCGAGGGCAGTTTCGTGGGCGCCACGCGCAACCCCTGGGCGCCCGAGCGCACCGCCGGCGGTTCCTCGGGCGGGGCGGCGGCGGCGGTGGCGGCGGGCATCGTGCCGGCGGCCCATGCCAGCGACGGCGGCGGATCGATTCGCATCCCGGCCTCCTGCTGCGGGCTGTTCGGGCTGAAGCCCACCCGCGCGCGCACCCCCGCCGGCCCCTTTGCCGGCGAGGGCTGGGGCAGCCTGTCGGTGAACCACGTGCTGAGCCGCAGCGTGCGCGACAGCGCCGCCCTGCTGGACGCGACGCAAGGCTATGCCCCCGGCGATCCCTATTGCGCCCCTGCCCCCGCCCGCCGCTTCCTGTCCGAGATCGGCGCCGCCCCCGGCAGGCTGCGGATCGCCTTCCAGCGCCGCCCGCTCTCCGGCGTGCCGGTGGCCCCCGACTGCGCCCGCGCCGCCGAGGAGGCCGCGCAGCTGCTGGCATCCCTTGGGCACCATGTCGAGGAGGCGCAGCCGCCCGGCGACTGGGAGGAGCTGGGACATGCGCTCTGGGTGCTGGTGGCCAGCAACGTGTCGCTGACGCTGAAGAAACGCGCGGGGCTGCTGGGCCGGCCGCTCAGCGCGGATGACGTCGACCCGGTGACCTTCAGCGCCGTCACGTTCTCGGAGACCCTGGATGTCGAGGCCTATCCCGCCGCGCTGGCGGCGATCCACATGCAGGGGCGGCGGATGGCGGCGTTTCACGACGGCTACGACGTGATCCTCAGCCCGACGCTGGGCCAGCCGCCGGTGCTGCTGGGCACCCAGCGCACCGACAATCCAGATCTGGACGCCTATGGCCGGGCGTTGGCCGAATTCAGCCCCTTCACCCAGCTCTTCAACCTCACCGGCCAGCCCAGCATGTCGGTGCCGCTGCACTGGTCGCCGGACGACCTGCCCATCGGCGTGATGTTCAGCGCCCGGTTCGGCGACGAGGCAACACTGTTCCGCTTGGCATCGCAGCTGGAACAGGCCAAACCTTGGTTTCACAAAACTGCGACATTGGGCCGATGATCGAACCGCTTGCCGAAAAACTGCGGGAGGAGTTCCCGAAGCTGACCAAATCCGAAAAGGCGGTCGCGACCTATCTGCTCGCCCATATGCAGCGGCTGCCGTTCGAGACCGCCGCCTCGATCGCCGACAGCGTCGGTGTCAGCCAGATGACGGTCAGCCGGTTCCTGCGCACGCTGGGCTACAAGGGGCTGAGCGATCTGAAGGAGCAGCTGCGCGCCGATATGTCGGTGACACCGCTGCTGGTGTCGGACCGGGTCGACCGCATCCGCAAGGACCCGGCCGCCGACGCGCGGCTGGCCAGCAATCTGGAGCTGGAGCTGCAGGCCACCATCGCGGTCTACGAGCTGCGCCACAGCCCGACCTGGCGACAGGTGACCGACCTGCTGTGTTCCAGCGCCGAGGTCTTTATCGCCGGTTTCCAGACCATCAGCGGTATCGCCTCGGATTTCGCCGGGCGGCTGGATTACGTGCGGCCCGACGCGACCTTCCTGCATGGCAAGAGCGGCACCTTCAGCGAGCTTTTCGCCAGCGGCGGCGACAGCAAGCTGCTGATCCTGTTCGAGATGCGCCGCTATACCAAGCTGAGCTTCCAGCTCGCCCGCGCCACCTCGGAGGCCGGGATTCCGCTGGTTATCATCTGCGACACCCATTGCTATTGGGCGCGCGATTTCACCGAGGACGTGCTGGCGGTGAATACCGGTTCGGAACTGTTCTGGGATTCGCAGGCGCCGTTCGCGACGCTGACCAACCTGTTGCTGGACGATGTCATCGCCCAGCTGGGCGATCAGGTGGCCGAACGCATCCAGCGGATGCGCCGGCTGCAGGACCAGTTCGAGGCCTTCGTCGACTGAACACCCCCGAGGTTCCCCCGCGCCGCCGCCTTGACCCCCGCGCGGCGGCGGGGCCTATACTGCCGCTCAGGTAAGAATTCCCGATTGGGCAGGCATTTGGCATTCCGTTTCGTTCACACCGCCGACCTTCACCTCGATTCCCCGCTGCGCTCGCTCGCCCTGCGCGAGGCCGGGCTGGCCGAGCTGATCGGCAATGCCAGCCGCACCGTGCTGTCGCGGATCGTCGATCTGTGCCTTTCCGAGGCGGTGCAGGCGCTGGTGATCGCCGGCGATCTCTACGACGGCGCCCAGACCTCGATGAAGACCGCGCGCTTTCTGGCGCAGGAGATGGAGCGGCTGGCGGCGGCCGGCATCCCGGTCTTCGTGATCCGCGGCAACCACGACGCGCTGTCGAAGATCACCCGCGAGCTGGTGCTGCCCGAGACGGTCAAGGTGTTCACCGGCCGGGCCGAGGTGGTGGAGACCGAATGGAACGGCCACGCGGTGGCGGTCCACGGCATTTCCTTCAGCAACCCGCAGGCGCCCGACAGCCTGCTCGACCGCTTCCGGCCACCGGTGGCGGGCGCCTTCAACATCGGGCTGCTGCACACCAGCCTGGGCGGCGCGCCGGGGCATGACCCCTACGCCCCCTGCACGCTGGCCGATCTGCAGCGCACCGGCTTCGACTATTGGGCGCTGGGGCATATCCATCAGCGCGCCGCCTATCCCGGATCGCCCACCGTGGTGATGCCCGGCAATCCGCAGGGCCGCGATATCGGCGAGGCCGGGGCGAAATCGGTGACGCTGGTCACCGTCGATGACGCCGGAACGGTGGCGCTGGAGGCACGCGAACTGGCGGTCGCCCGGTTCGAACGGCTGCCGGTCGCCTGCGGCGGCCTGACCGACTGGTCCGAGCTGGTCGAGGCGCTGAAGCAGGCGCTGAAGGCGGCGCCGCGCAACTTTGCCGCCGAACATCTGATCGTCCGCCCGGTGCTGGAGGGCGGCTCGCCGCTGGCCTGGCAGGCGCGCCGCGATGCCGACCTGCTGCTGGCCGAGGCGCAGTCGCTGGCCGAACGGCAGGGCGCGCTGTGGATCGACAAGCTGGAGGTGGCGCTGGACCGGGGCGCCGAGGCCCGCCCCGGCGGCGCCGTGGGCGAACTGGCCGGGCTGATCGACGGCAGCGCCCCCGCCGCCCAGGATCCCGCCGTGCAGGCAGAGCTGGATCTGCTGCTGAAACATCTGCCGAAGGAGCTGCGCAGTCTGGCCGGCGATACCGAGGCGGCGGTCGCCGACACCCTGCGGGCCGAGATGACGCGCGGCGCGCTCGATCTGCTGGCGCGGCTCGACGCGGCGGAGGGCTGAGCCATGCGCCTGAACCGTCTGGACCTGACCCGCTACGGCAAGTTCACCGACCTCAGCCTCAGCTTTGCCGCGCCACCGCCCGGCGGGCCCGACCTGCATGTGATCTACGGGCCCAACGAGGCCGGCAAATCGACCCTGCTCTCGGGCTGGCTGGACCTGCTGTTCCAGATCCCGCTGCGCAGCGAGATGAACTTCCTGCACCCCTATACGGCGATGCAGCTGGGCGCCGCGCTGGAGATCGACGGCCGGGTGCATGAGCTGGTGCGGATCAAGAAGCGCGACCCCTCGCTGCTGGACCCGCAGGGCGCGCCGCTGGGCGAGGCGCTGGTGCAGACCGGGCTGCGCGGCCTCGACCGCACCTCCTATGCGGCGATGTTCTCGCTGAACCGGCAGACGCTGGATCAGGGCGGCGAAAGCATCCTGGCCAGCGAGGGCGACCTGGGCGAGCTGCTGTTTCAGGCCAGCGCCGGGCTGACCGATCTGTCGGCGCAGCTGGCCGCGCTGCGTGAGGAGACCGACGATTTCCTGAATGCCACCGGGCGCAAGGGCCGGCTGCGCGAGCTGCGCAGCCAGTTCGACGATCTGGGCGAGCAGATGAAGGCGCTGGATACCGCGGCGGCGGATTATGCCCGGCTGGCCAGAGAGCGCGAGGCGGCACGCGACGCCTGGCAGCGCGCCCGGGCCGAGGCGGAGGCCGCGCAGGCGCAGAAGGAGGATCTGCAACGCCGGATCGACGCGCTGCCGCTGGCGGACCGGTTGCGCCGGCTGGAGGCGCAGATCGCCGAATTCGGCCCCCTGCCGGCGCCGCCGGCAGGCTGGGTCGCGGAATTGCCCGAGCTCGACCGGGAAGAGACCGAAATCGCCACCCGGCAGGAGACCGCCACCCGGGCGGTGCAGCGGCTGGAGCAGGAACTGCGGGAGCTGCCCGCTGATGGTGCGATCCTCGACTCAGTGCCGGAGATCGAGGCGGCCGAAGCGCTGAAGGCCGGTCATGACACCGCGCTCGACGACCTGCCGCGCCGCATCAGCGAGCGCGACGGCACCGCCGGCGCGGTGCGCGACAGCCTCGCGCGGCTGGGGCAGCCGGGCGCCGAGGTGGCGGCGATCCTGCCCGAGGTGGCGGTGATCGGGCGACTGCGGGGACTGATCGAACGCCATTCCGGGGTGGAGACCGCGCGAGCGGCCGCCGCCGCGGAGCTGGACCGTGCCCGCGACGACGCCAGCCGCGCCGAGCGGCGGCTGCGGGAGGCGGGCGGCAGCATCGCCGATCTGGGCGGCCTCGGCACCCTGGTGCAGCGCATCCGCCGCGACGATCCGGCGGGCGCGCTGGACCGCGCGCAGGGCCAGCAGGCCGAGGCCGAGGCGCGGCTGCGGCAGGCTCTGATGGCGCTGGCGCCCTGGGCAGGCACGGCCGGCGAGTTGGCCGCACTGCCCCGCCCCGAGCGCGCCGCACTGGACCGGCTGGCGCCGCAGATCGAGGCGGCGGAGCGGCAGCTGGAGCGCACAACTGAGGCTCTGGTCCGGCTCAGCGACGAGCTGCGGCAGGCGGAGCGGCGCGCCGAACCGGCCGAGGCCGCGGCGCTGGTGACGCTGGAACAGGCGGCCGCGGTGCGGGCGCGGCGAGAGGCCGACTGGGCCCGTCACCGCGCCACCCTGAGTGCCGAAACCGCCGACCTCTTCGAACAGGCGCTGCGGCTGGACGACCAGATCACCGCCGCCCTCGCCGATCAGAAGGCCCGGGCGCAGCAGGCCGCCGAAGCGGCGCTGGCGCTGGCGCGGAAACGGCAGGAGGTCACCGCGGCCGAACATCGGCAGGCAGAGGCGCGGGCGGCGCGCGACGGGCTGCGGCAGCAGCTGGCCACTCTGGTCACCGCGACCTCGGCCACGCTGCCCCCCGACATGGAGGTCGACGCCTTCCGGCGCTGGCTCGACGCGCTCGACCTCGGTCTCGACGCCCTGCACCGGCAGGAGGAGGCCGCGCGCCTCACCGCCCGGCAGCAGGCGGCGCTGGACCGGGCGCGGGCGGATCTGCGCGCAGCGCTGGCGCTGGCGGGTCAGGATTTGCCGCCGGACACCGGGCTGGCGCCGGCGCTGGAGACCGCACAATCGCTGCTGGACCGCGCGGCGCAGATCGCCGCGCTGCGCGAGGCCGCCGCCACCGCGCGGGAAGATCTGGAGCGCCGCGACAAAGCCCATGCAGCGCGCGAGGCCGCCATGGCCGGCTGGCGGTCGGATTGGGCCGCAGCCTGCGCCGCCACCTGGATGGCCGGGGCGCCGCCCGATGTGGCCACCATGCGCGCCATTCTGGACGAGCTGGACCTGCTGCGGAACCACAGCGACCGGTTGACCGACCTGAGCCGCCGGATCGAGGCGATGCAGGCCAACCGCGACCGCTTCGCCACCGCCGTGCAGGGACTGGCGCGGCGGCTGGGCCTGGACGCGGACCGCGCCGCACCGGACCTGTGGCGCGATATCGCCCGGCGGCTGCGCGACGCGCAGCAGACCGCGCGCCGGCGGGCGGAGCTGACCGAGGCGCTGGCCGAGGCGCGCGACATCCTCGCCGGGATCGAGGCGCAGGCGCGGCTGCACCGCGACCGGACCGCCGAATTCGCCGCCTTCTTCCACACCACGGGCTGGGAGCAGACCCGTACCGCGCTGACCCGCGCCGGCGATCTGGCCCGGCTGCTGCACGACCGGCAGACACTGACCGACGATCTCTGCGCCCGGCTGCAGGCGGCGACGCCGGATCGGGCGCTGGCCCGGCTGGAGGGGGCCGACGACGCCGCGCTGCGGGCGCAGGTCGACAGCCTGAACACCGATCTGCAGGCGTTGCGCAGCGATCAGGAGAGCGCCCACGCCGCCTATCGGGATGCCGAACGCGCGGTGGAGACCGTGGGTGGCGACGATGCGGTCGCCCGGCGGGACGCGGCGCGCCAGACCCTGCTGCTGGAGATGGAGGAAGGCGCGCGCCGGCATCTGCGCCGGCGGCTGGGCCTGCTGGCGGTGGACCGGGCGCTGCGGCACTATCGCGACACTCATCGCAGCGGCATGCTGGAGCGCGCCTCGAACGCCTTCCGCGCAATGTCCCGCGGGCGCTACACCGGGCTGGCGGCCCAGCCCGACGGTACCCGCGAGGTACTGGTGGCGCTGGCGGCGGACGGCGGCTCGAAACAGGCGGCGCAGCTGTCCGACGGGACCCGCGCCCAGCTCTATCTGGCGCTGCGCATCGCCGGCTATCACGAGTTTGTCCGCAACACCGGGCAGGTGCCCTTCGTCGCCGACGACATCATGGAAAGCTTCGACGACGACCGCACCGCCGAGGCCTTCGGCCTGCTGGCGCGGATGAGCGAGGCGGGACAGGTGATCTATCTGACCCATCACGCCCATGTCTGCGACATCGCCCGGCGCGCCTGCCCTGGCGTCACCATCCACCAGTTGCCGGCATGACGCGCGCGCAGCGCGCAGGCCCTGGGGTCTTTGCAATGTAAAGTTGCAACAGTTCCCGAAATTCCCGCGCGCGCCCCAAAAATCCGGATGGGTTTATTGCACTTTAACCGCGTTCCGGTAGGCTGCCGGGCGAGGCAGTAAATCAAAAAATTCGGAAGAACCTGAATGAGCATAGCCGCGTACAAGCGGACGATCACGGAGACGGAGTCTCCGCGGCAGATCGAACGTCGCGTCCTTGCGCGCGTCACCGCAGATCTCGAACGGCTCGGGCCGGACTTCGATGCAGCTGAGCGCGGGCTGGACAAGCTGACCGCGCTCAGCAACGGGTTGCGCGATGCGCTGTGGCAGAA
>JBFXGQ010000186.1:0-8024 GCA_050177915.1 Pseudodonghicola sp.
TATATGGCGCTGCTCGGCCTGGTGATGCTGGGCATCGTGGTCTATTTCGGCGTCGCCCATGTGATCGGCGCGGTGCGGCTGTCGGAATTCGGCCGCGCCCTGCGCCGGCGCGGCGGCTGACCGGCGGCCGCGTCATCCAATCCCGAGACGGGACCGGAAAACCGGTCTATCATCCGGACCATAACGGTGAGTCTCAGAAAGGAGAGCATCATGCCGCGTAACGAAGGAACCCTGGATCGCGTCCTGCGGGTCATCGTCGGACTTGTCCTGCTGTCGCTGGTCTTCGTCGGCCCCAAGAGCATGTGGGGGCTGATCGGGCTGATCCCGCTGTTGACCGGTCTGGCCGGCTATTGCCCGCTGTATCAGATCCTCGGGCTCAGCACCTGCCCGATGAAGAAGTAAGGCGCCCACAAGGCGCAGGCGAAAACCAAGGTTGCGCCCGCCCGCCCCGCGGCCGGCGCAGCCCGGACGCACCGTCGGGGCCCTTCGGGTCCCGCCGAATGCGCCGCTCCAGCGCTCTCACTCTGGCGATCTCACTCCAGCGCTCTCAATCGTGCCGGATCCGGCCGCGCAGCCGCGCCCAGCCGCCGGGCGCCACGAAGAAGGACAGCGCGAAGCCGGTGGCGAACCCGCCCAGATCGGCGACCCAGTCGGCTCCGCCGCCGAACACCAGCCCGAACAGCAGCTGCACCCCGATCAGCATCGCGATCAGCGAGAACGCCCGCGTCTGATTGGCCCCCACCGCGCCCAGCCGCCGCCACAGGATATAGGTGAAGGCGCCGATCAGCCCGTAGACCGCCGGAAACCCGCCCACCAGCGGCATCGGGTCGTTCAGCAGCAGCGCATAGATCAGCGCGCCGCCGGCTGCCGAGATCAGGAACACCGCCAGCATCGCCAGGCTGCCGAAGATCTCGGCCACCAGCTTGCCCATCGCCAGCACGAAGACGCCAACGAACAGCGCCTGGGTGAAGGAGGCATGCACGAAGGCATAGGAGACGAAGCGGATCAGATGCGCCACCGGCCAGCGGCCGCTCTCCCACATCCAGTCGAAGATCTCGCCGGAGAAGGCATAGCGCTGCATCGCCTCCAGCCGCCAGCCCACCGCGCCGGGCCCCCCGATCAGCCCGCGGGCGCCGAGGAACAGCACGACCTCGATCCCCATTATCACCAGAAACAGCGCCACCACCACGGGCGGCAGCGGATTCACTGCCGGATGTCGGTTGTCGGTCTGCATCGCTTGGCTCCTCGATCGCCTGGTTCCGCTGCCTTGTGGCATGGCTTTGTCATGGCGCCTGTTGACGGCACCCGGGTGCATGGGTAAGCGACACAGGGTCTTTTTTCCAGACGGGAGTTGTCTCAGATGACCGAGACCAAGTTCACGCCCCGCGTGTTTTCCGGCATCCAGCCCTCGGGCAACCTGCACCTGGGTAACTACCTGGGCGCGCTGAAGCGCTTCGCCGAGTGGCAGGACCGCGGCACCGAGACCATCTATTGCATGGTCGACCTGCATGCGATCACCGTCTGGCAGGACCCCGCCGATCTGCGCCGCTCGACCCGCGAGCTCTGCGCCGGCTTCATCGCCAGCGGCATCGACCCGGAGAAATCCATCCTGATCAACCAGTCCCAGGTGCCCGAGCACGCGCAGCTGGCCTGGGTGTTCAACTGCGTCGCCCGCATGGGCTGGATGAGCCGGATGACCCAGTGGAAGGACAAGACCGCCGGCAAGAACGCCGAAGCGGCCTCGCTCGGGCTGTTCGCCTACCCGTCCCTGATGGCGGCGGACATTCTGGTCTATCACGCCACCCATGTGCCGGTGGGCGAGGACCAGAAACAGCACCTTGAGCTGACCCGCGACATCGCCACCAAGTTCAACCACGACTATGGCGTCGATTTCTTCCCGCTGACCGAGCCGGTGATCGAAGGCGCCGCCACACGGGTGATGAGCCTGCGCGACGGCTCCAAGAAGATGTCGAAATCCGATGTCTCGGACGCCAGCCGGATCAACCTGACCGACGATGCCGACACCATCGCCAAGAAGATCCGCAAGGCCAAGACCGACCCCGAACCGCTGCCCTCCGACGCCGAGGGGCTGAAGGACCGGCCCGAGGCACGCAACCTGGTCAATATCTTCGCCGCCCTGAACAACCAGAGCGTCGATCAGGTGCTGGCCGATTTCGGCGGCCGCGCCTTTTCCGAGTTCAAGCCGGCGCTGGCCGATCTGGCGGTGGCACAGCTGTCGCCGGTCTCGACCGAGATGTCGCGGCTGATGGACAATCAGGACGAAATCGACCGCATCCTGACCCGCGGCGCCGAACGCGCCCGCGAGATCACCGCGCCGATCCTGAAGCAGACCTACGAGATCGTCGGCATGGTCGGCCCGGTCGAGATCTGATCGCGGACCTTTTTCGGCCGGCCCGGCGCATGGCTCCGGGCCGGCCCGCCCTGCGACATCGCGCAGGGCTGGACCTCCGGTCCGCCTCTGCCTAGGCTCCCGCCCAAGACAAGGGAGAACGACATGGCGACCGGCAGCAATATCCGGACATATTTCAACGGCACCTGGCACGACGGTGACACCCCGATCATGCGCGCCGCCGATCACGGCGCCTGGCTGGGCTCGGGCGTGTTCGACGGCGCCCGGCTGTTCGAGGGGATGACGCCGGACCTCGACCTGCATTGCGCCCGCATCAACCGCTCGGCCGAGGCGATGATGCTGAAACCCACGGTCGCGGCCGAGGAGATGGTCGAGATCGCCAAAGAGGGGCTCAAGGCCTATGGCCCCGGCAGCGCCGTCTATATCCGGCCGATGTACTGGGGCATCAATGGCGACGAGACCGCGCTGGTGCCGCAGACCGACGCGACCGGCTTCGCCCTCTGCCTGGAGGAGATCCCGATGCCGCCGCCCGAGGCCAGCACCACGCTGACCCGCACCCGGTTCCGCCGTCCGGTGCTGGAGACCGCGGTCTGCAACGCCAAGGCCGGCTGTCTCTATCCTAACAACGCGCGAATGCTGGTCGAGGCGCGGTCCAAGGGCTTCGCCAATGCGCTGGTGGCCGACGCCATGGGCAATGTCGCCGAAAGCGCCACCGCCAACGTCTTCATGGTCAAGGACGGCGAGGTGTTCACGCCGATCGCCAACGGCACCTTCCTGGCCGGCATCACCCGTTCGCGCCACATGAAGAACATGCGCGCCGACGGCATGGTGGTGCATGAGACCGTGCTGACCTTCAGGGATTTCGAGCAGGCGGACGAGATCTTCCTCTCCGGCAATTTCAGCAAGGTCACCCCGGTCACCGCCTTCGAGGATAACCAGTATCAGGTCGGCCCGGTCACCCGCCGGGTGCGCGAGCTCTACTGGGACTGGGCGGCATCGGAGCGCTGAAGCCCGCGCTTGCCTGAACCCGGACCATCGGGCATCATCCGCGCCCAAGGAGACGCCCATATGCGCAAGTTTCTCGTCGTGCTGGACGACAGCCGCGAATGCCTCAACGCCATGCGGTTCGCCGCCATGCGCGCCGCCCACACCGGCGCCGGCGTGACCATCCTGTCGGTGATCCCACCGGAGGAGTTCAACCACTGGATCGGCGTCGGCGAGGTCATGCGCGAAGAGGCGCGCGAGCGTATCCACGCCCATTTCGAGGTCTTCGCCAAATGGATGCGCGACAAGCAGGGGGTCGATCCCGAGCTGGTGATCCGCGAGGGCCGGCCGGTCGAAGAGATCATCGCCCAGGTGCAGGACGACCCCAGCATCGGCGTGCTGGTGCTGGGCGCCGGCACCGGCCGCAAGGGGCCGGGGCCGCTGGTCACCCAGCTCACCAAGAACTCCGGCAGCCTGCCGATCCCGATCACCATCGTGCCGGGCGATCTGAGCAAGGAAAAGCTTGAAGCCATTACCTGAGTCTGGGGACGGTCCGGCGCTTGGTTGACGTAGGCGCGCCGTTCGCGTGTCGTCCGGATTTGGCAGGGATAAAGCGCACCGAACGGATGTTGCGGCGCCTGACCACGGTCCGGCGCTTGCGCGGCTTGCGCTTCAGGCAAGCGGCAACACCAGACGGTTCGGATGCCGCAGCCTGCTGCCCCCCTCCCCACCCTCCTTAGAACCATTCCAAACCTTGACGCCTTGCCGCGCGGGGCGCATATAGTCTGCAACCGACGAAAGGTGCATGTCAGATGTTCATCCAGACCGAATCGACCCCGAACCCGGCGACGCTGAAGTTTCTGCCCGGCCAGACCGTGCTTGAGGCCGGCACCGCCGATTTCCCCTCGGCCGAGGCGGCAGCGAAATCGCCGCTGGCAAAGCGCATCTTCGCGGTGAACGGCGTCACCGGCGTGTTCTTCGGCAATGATTTCGTCACCGTCACCAAGGCCGACGGCGTCGAATGGGATCACATCAAGCCCGCCATCCTCGGCGCGGTGATGGAGCATTACCAGTCCGGCGCCCCGGCGATGGAAGGCGAAGGCGACGCCGCCTCGGGCCATGCCGAGTTCAGCGGCGAGGACGCCGAGATCGTCAGCCAGATCAAGGAGCTGCTGGACAGCCGGGTGCGCCCGGCGGTGGCCCAGGACGGCGGCGACATCACCTTCCACGGCTTCGACCGCGGTGTGGTCTATCTGCACATGCAGGGCGCCTGCGCCGGCTGCCCCTCCTCCACCCTGACGCTGAAGATGGGCATCGAGAACCTGCTGCGCCATTATATCCCTGA
Source organism: Pseudodonghicola sp. (assembly GCA_050177915.1). Lineage (GTDB taxonomy): Bacteria > Pseudomonadota > Alphaproteobacteria > Rhodobacterales > Rhodobacteraceae > Pseudodonghicola. The sequence goes on from JBFXGQ010000186.1 coordinate 4,701, forward strand.
GGTGATCGAGGTGCGTCCCGTTTCGGCCTGACCGGTCCGCGGGACAACCACGATGCCGCAAGATCCGCTGATCCTTGCCTTCGACACCTCGGCCGCGCATTGCGCGGCCGCGCTCCTGTCGGGCGACCGCCTCCTCGACCTGCGGGGCGAAGAGATGGGCCGCGGTCAGGCCGAACGGCTGATGCCGCTGCTCGAGGAGCTTCTGGCCGCTGCCGGCGTGACCTGGGCCGATCTGACCGCCATCGGCGTCGGCGAAGGCCCGGGCAATTTCACCGGCATCCGCATCGCGGTGGCCGCCGCCCGCGGGCTGGCGCTGGGGCTGAAGGTGCCGGCGATCGGCGTCTCGACCTTCGACGCGCTGCGCGAGGGGGCGGGTGCGCCCGCGCTCGCCTCGGTCGCGGCACCGCGTGGCATGGTCTATCTGCAGGCGCCCGGCGGCGCCCCGCTGGGCCCGATGCCGCCCGAGGATCTGCCGGCGGACGTCTCGGGCAGCGGCCTGCCCGTGATCGGGGCCGAGGCCGAGGCTCTGGCCGCCCGCACCGGCGGCGCCGCCCTGCCCGCCGCCTATCCGCTGGCCGAGGCGATTGCCCGCGCCGCCGCCCGGCGGCTCGGCACCGGGACCCCGCTGCCCCGCCCGCTCTATGTCCGCCCCGCCGACGCCGCCCCGCCGCGCGACGCGCCGCCGGTGCTGCTGGACGGATGACGCCGGAGCAGATGGCGGCCACCCATGCCGCCGCCTTCACCCAGTCGCGGCCCAGGCGGGCCGGGGAAATCGCCGATCAGCTGTCGCAGCCGGGGCGGTTTTCCTGCGGCGACGCGCGCTGTTTCGCGCTGGTCCGGGTGATCGCCGACGAGGCCGAGCTGCTGACCATCGCCACCGATCCCGCCCACCGGCGGCAGGGCCTGGCCCGCGCTTGCATGGACCGCTGGCAGGCGGAGGCCGCCGCGCGCGGCGCCACCCGTGCCTTTCTTGAGGTGGCGGCCGACAATCCCGCCGCGCTCGGTCTCTATGCCGCCTGCGGATACGACCGCGTCGGCCGGCGGCGCGGCTATTATCCGCGCCCCGACGCGCCGCCGAGCGACGCCATTTTGATGGCCCGGACGCTGAGCCGGCAGCCCGCCCCCGAAAGCTGAACCAAGCGGTCAAAAACCTGTTGACCCCCTGTGCGCGCTGCGGCCTTAATTGCCCTGTCCTGGCTGATCGTGCGCCGGACCGGGCCGGCGCCGTCGCCTGTTCGCCCCATAAAGAAAATTCGAACCGGGAGCATCTCAATGTCTTTCATGAAATCCCTTTTCGGCGCCGCCGCCGCATCCGCGTTGATGGCGGGCGCCGCCCTGGCAGAGCCGGCCCTGATCTTCGATCTGGGCGGCAAATTCGACAAATCCTTCAACGAGGCCGCCTTTCACGGTGCCGAACGCTGGGCGCAGGAAACCGGCGGCAAGTTCCGCGAGATCGAGCTGCAGTCCGAGGCGCAGCGCGAACAGGCGCTGCGCCGCTTTGCCGAGGCCGGCGCCAACCCGATCATCACCATGGGCTTCGCCATGGCCGATCCGCTGACCACCGTGGCTCCCGATTACCCCGACACCAAATTCGTCGTGATCGATGTGACATGGATCGAGGGCGCCAATATCCGCCAGATCGGCTTTGCCGAACACGAGGGCTCCTATCTGGTCGGTATGCTAGCCGAGATGGCGTCGAAATCGGGCACCGTCGGCTTCATCGGCGGCATGGATGTTCCGCTCATCCGGCAATTCGGCTGCGGCTATGCGCAGGGCGTCAAGGCGGCCAATCCGGATGCTAAGGTCATTGCCAATATGACCGGCACCACCGCCGCCGCCTGGAACGACCCGGTGAAGGGATCGGAGCTGGCCAAGGCACAGATCAGCCAGGGCGCGGACGTGATCTATGCCGCCGCCGGCGGCACCGGCGTGGGTGTGCTGCAGACCGCCGCCGACGAAGGCATCCTGTCGATCGGCGTCGACAGCAATCAGAATTACCTGCACCCGGGCCAGGTCCTGACCTCGATGCTCAAACGCGTGGATGTGGCCGTCTACGACGCCATGAAAGCCGGCGAAAACGTCGAAACCGGCGTTTTCGTTCTGGGCCTTGCCGAGGATGGCGTGGGCTATGCGCTGGACGAGTACAACAGCGATCTGATCACCCCTGAAATGAAGGCCGCGGTAGACGAGGCGCGCGCGAAGATCATCAGCGGCGAGCTCAAGGTCGCCAGCTATTACGACACCGACAGTTGCCCGGTCCTCGACTTCTGATCCGACGCCACCAACAAGACCTGAGGGCCGTGCAGCCTGACGCGCATGGCCCTCGTTTTCAGCGGGAGTCGCATGACCGGCATATCTCCAGCCATCGAACTGCGCGGGATTTCCAAGGCCTTCGGCCCGGTGCAGGCCAACAGGGACATCTCGATCCGGGTGATGCCGGGCACCATTCACGGCATCATCGGCGAAAACGGCGCCGGCAAATCGACGCTGATGAGCATCCTCTACGGCTTCTACAAGGCCGATAAGGGCGAGATCTTTATCAACGGGCGGAAAACCGAGATCCCCGACAGCCAGGCGGCCATCGCCGCCGGCATCGGCATGGTGTTCCAGCACTTCAAGCTGGTGGAGAATTTCACCGTGCTGGAAAACATCGTGCTGGGGGCCGAAGAGGGCCGGCTGCTGCGCCCCTCGCTGGCCAAGGCGCGCAAGGTGCTGGGCGAGCTGGCGGTGGAATACGAGCTGAACGTCGATCCGGAGGCGCGCATCGACCAGATCGGCGTCGGCATGCAGCAGCGGGTAGAGATCCTCAAGGCGCTCTACCGTCAGGCCGATATCCTGATCCTCGACGAGCCCACCGGCGTGCTGACGCCCGCAGAGGCCGACCAGCTGTTTCGCATCCTCGGCCGGCTGCGGGCCGAGGGCAAGACCATCCTCCTGATCACCCACAAGCTGCGCGAGATCATGGAGATCACCGACACCGTCAGCGTGATGCGGCGCGGCGAGATGACCGCGACGGTCCGCACCGCCGAGACCAGCCCCGAGCAGCTGGCCGAGCTGATGGTGGGCCGCAAGGTGCTGCTGCGGGTGGACAAGGCGCCCGCCGCCCCCGGCCGCACCGTGCTGGAGGTGAAGAACCTGCGCGTGCGCGACCATCAGGGGGTGGAGCGGGTCAAGGGCATCGACCTGAGCCTGCGCGCGGGCGAGATCCTGGGCATCGCCGGGGTCGCCGGCAACGGCCAGTCCGAGCTGCTGGAGGTGCTGGGCGGCATGCGTCCCGGCGCCGGCACCGTGCTGCTGAACGGGGCGCCGCTGGCGCTGACGGGC
>JBFXGQ010000187.1:0-8044 GCA_050177915.1 Pseudodonghicola sp.
ATCGTCGGTATGGCAATCAGGACGCGGCGCGCAAGAAATCCAAACATGGCCGGCTCTCCGGGTTGATCGGTGGCATGGGTAGGGCGGATCGGCCCGGCGGCGTCGGCCGCCGGGCGCTTGGCCTTGGGGCCGTCAGCCGGCGAACTTCACGCCCTGCAGGCGGATCATCCCGTCGGGATAGGCGGTGAAACCCTCGACCTTCTTGTCGAGCGCCCAGAGCCAGACCGGGTGGTAGATGTAGACGATCGGGCCTTCCTTCAGCAGGATCGCCTGGGCCGCGTCGTAGTAGGTCTTGCGCTCGGCGGTGTCGGTCGACGCCCGCGCCTTGTTCAGCGCCTCGTCCACCGCCGGGTTCGAGTAATGGCCATCGTTCAGCCCGGCGCCGGTGACGACGAAGCCGTAGATGTTGCCATCCGGGTCGACACGGCCGGACCAGCCGACCTGGGTCGCCTCGAAATCACCCGCCGTCTGGTCCTTCAGCATGGTGGCGAATTCCTTCGCGACGATGTTGATCTCGATGCCGGCCTCGGAGGCCATCGCCTGGATCACCTGCATCAGCTGCTGCTGAACCGGGTTGTTGGCGGCCTGCATGTTGAGGGTGACCTTGTCGTAGCCGGCTTCGGCGAGCAGCGCCTTGGCCTTTTCGACATCGCGCGCCGGCACCGGGAAGTCGGCGTCATACCAGAACGAGGTCGGCGGGAACGGCTGGTTGCCCGGCGCGAAGGCGCCGTTGAACACGACCTGGTTGATCACGTTGCGGTCGATCGCCAGCGACAGCGCCTCGCGGACGCGGGCGTCCTGACCGAAGGGGTTCTTGGCCTTGTCGGTGTTGGCGATGTTGAAGGTCATACCCTGATAGCCGAGCGAGGTGGCCGAGGCGACGGTCAGGTTGGCGTCATCCTTGGCCGAGGCCAGGTCGGTCGCCGCCAGACGCTCGAGCATGTCCAGATCGCCGGCGCGCAGGTTGGCCAGGCGCACGGTGGTATCCGGGATCGGCAGGAAGGTCACGCTGTCGAAATGCACGTTCGCCGCATCGTAGTAATCGGCGAATTTCTCCAGCACGATCTTGTCCTGCTGCACGCGTTCCTTGAACTTGAACGGACCGGCACAGACCGGGGCGAGACCGAAGTCCACGCCGGCCTTCTCGGCCGCCTCGGGGGCCAGCATCATGCCGGCGCGGTCGGCGAGCTGCGCCAGCAGCGTCGCATCGGGCGCGGCGAGGTGGAAGGTCACCGTGTAAGGATCGACGACCTCGACCGACTCGATCGACTTCACCTCGGCCTTGCGGCGGCTCTCGGGCAGGGTCTTGCTGCGCTCGATGTTGTATTTCACCGCTTCGGCGTTGAAGGCTTCGCCATCGTGGAAGGTCACGCCTTCACGCAGCGTCATGGTCAGCGCCTTGCCGCCGTCCGACCAGGTCCAGCCGGTCGCGAGCATCGGGACGATCTCGAGCTCGGGCGTGATGTCGACCAGCTTGTCGCAGAGCGAGGCGTAGACGATCCGCCCCACGAAGGTGCGCGACTGATCGGGGTCGAGGATATCCGGATCTTCCTGCAGGCCGATCCGCAGGTCGGCGGCAAAGGCGCCGCCGGCGCCGAGCGCCAGAAGCGCCGCGGTCGCCAGAATGCGTCCAGGTCTTTTCATCGTTGCTCTCCTTCGCGATGCGAGCCCCCCGCGCGGGCCCTGTTGGATGTGGTGTGAGTGGTGGTCGTTCACGGGACCGGGCCGGCAACGGCCGGCGGTACTGGCAATTCTCTCAGGGCGGGTTCGCCCCCGGGGTGACGCCGCGTGCGGCGTTGTAAAGTTCGAAGCGCCGGATGGTGGCGGCGCTGCGCTTGGGCGCCTCGGCGGTCAGCCCGTCGAGGCTGAGCTCGGCCGCGCGATGGCAGGCCACCTGCCGCCCGCCGTCCAGCTCGGCGCCCAGGTCCGGGCGGTCGACCGCGCAGCGGTCGATGGCATAGGGGCAGCGGGTGTGGAAACGGCAGCCCGACGGCGGCGCGCTCGGGTTCGGCAGATCGCCCTCGCTCCGCACCTCCGCCTTGCGCGCGTCCAGATCGGGCAGCGGGATCGCGGCGACCAGCGCCTCGGTATAGGGGTGCAGGGGACGGGTGAAGATCTGGTCGGCCGGCGCCAGTTCGACCACCTGCCCGAGATACATCACCGCCACCCGGTCGGCCATCTGGCGGATCACCGCGAGATCATGGGCGATGATGACCAGCGTCAGCCCCAGTTCGTCCTTGAGATCCTGCAGGATGTTCACCACCTGCGCCTGGATCGACACATCGAGCGCCGACACCGGTTCGTCGCCCACCAGCAGTTTGGGACCCGATGCAAGCGCGCGGGCGATGCCGATCCGCTGACGCTGACCGCCGGAGAATTCATGCGGATAGCGGTCGATGGAGGCGGGGTTCAGCCCCACCTTGCGCATCAGCTCCGCAACCCGCGCCCGGCGCTCGGCCGCGTCGCCCAGCCCATGCACCTTCAGCGGTTCCTCGATCAGCGCGCCGACGGTCATGCGGGGATTGAGCGAGGAGAACGGGTCCTGGAAGATGAACTGGAGCTCGGCCCGCAGCTTGCGCAGGTCCTGCCCCTGCAGATGCGAGATGTCGCGGCCCTCGTACCGCACGGAGCCGTCCGACGGTTGCAGCAGGCGCACCAACACGCGGGCCAGCGTGGACTTGCCGCAGCCGCTTTCGCCGACGATGGCGAGGGTCTCGCCGCGGTGCACGCTGAGCGACACGCCATCGACCGCCCGCACGACCGTCGGCTCGCCGATGAGCGGCTTGTGCGTCACGAAGCGGCGCTCGACCCCCAGCGCCTCGAGGATGACATCGGGACCGCTCATGCGCTGGCCTCCTGCGATGCGAGTTTCTGTTCCAGCGGCGCCCGCCAGCAGGCCACGCCGTGCCCCGCGCCGAAATCGGCGAGCGGCGGTTCGACGGCACAATCCGGCCCGGCGAAGGGACAGCGCGAGGCGAACCGGCAGCCCTCGGGCATCTCGGCGGGTGTCGGCACCACGCCGGGGATCGTCACCAGCCGGGCATGGCTGTCGTCGAAGGCGGGCATCGAGCTGATGAGCCCGATCGTGTAGGGGTGCTGCGGGTCCGAGAAGATCGCCCGCGCCGGTCCGGCCTCGACCACCTTGCCGGCATACATCACCGCCACCCGGTCGGCCATTTCGGCGACCACGCCGAGGTCGTGGGTAATCAGGATCAGCGCCGCGCCGGTCTCGTCGCGCAGTTCGCGCATCAGATCGAGGATCTGCGCCTGGATGGTCACATCCAGCGCAGTGGTGGGCTCGTCCGCGATCAGCAAGGCCGGGCGGTTCACCATCGCCATCGCGATCATCGCCCGCTGACGCATCCCCCCCGACAGCTGGTGCGGATATTCGTCCAGCCGCTTCTCGGGTGCCGGAATGCGCACCCGCCGCAGCATTTCCAGCGCCTCGGCTCGGGCGGCCTCGCGGCCCAGCCCGCGGTGACGGCGCACCGCCTCGGCGATCTGCTCGCCGATCCGGATCGCCGGGTTCAGCGCGGTCATCGGCTCCTGAAAGATCATCGCCATGCGCCCGCCGCGCACCGCGTTCATGTCGCGCGGCTGCAGCGCCAGCAGATCGACGCCGTCGAACCACGCCTGCCCGCCGGTCACCCGCAGCGGCGGGCTGGCCAGCAGCCCCATCAGCGCCAGCACGCTCAGGCTCTTGCCGCAGCCGGATTCGCCGACGATGCACAGCGTCTCGCCCGGCATCACCTGAAACGACAGCCCGTCGACCAGATTGCGGGCGACGCCATCCGGGCGGATCGACAGCTGGCGCACGTCAAGAAGGGGGGCGGTTTCCGTCATCAGCCTTCTCCGTTCAGCGACTTCTGAAGATTGTCCATCAGCAGCGTCAGGTGCAGGTTCATCGCCTCTCGCGCGCCGTCGCGGTCGCCGGTCGCAATCGCGTCGATGATCGCCATGTGCTGATTGTGATAGCGCGCCACCAGTTCCGGCGACCGCGCCCGGTCCCGGACTCGCTGCCAGTCCCGCCGGATCCGTACCTCGTCGACCAGCGAAAAGGCGGTCAGCAGGATCGGATTGCCGGCCGCACGCGCGATCAGCCGGTGCAGGGCGCCATCCCAGATCTCGGCGGTCTCGGCCTGCGGTGCCGGGCCGATCTTGGAGGCCAGATGCCGCATCCGCCCCACGTCCTCCGGCGAGGCACGCTCGGCACAGAGCCCCGCCAGCGTCGGCTCGATGCAGAGCCGCGCCTCCATCACCGAGACGGCATCGGTCATCGGCACCATGTCGGCGGCGAGAACCCCGGTCGGGTCGGGCGGCTGGCCGAGAAAGGTGCCCTTGCCCTGCCGCCGCCAGATCAGCCCCTCGGCCTGCAGCACGTCCAGCGCCTCGCGCAGATCGCGGCGGGCCACGCCCAGCCGGTCGCACAGCATCCGTTCCGGCGGCAGCCTGCCGTCGGCGCCGGCATCGCCGCCGTCGATGAGGCTGCGCAACTGGGCAAGGATCTTGGTCGTGGTCTCGTTCATCGGCTCCGCCGGTCTCTCTGGCGCGGACTGCGCCCGGGTCGTGTACCAATAGGCCATTGGTTTGAACCAAACCGAAATTGGTTCATTGGTTCTGTCTGAAAAAATTCATCTCACCTCGGGATGCCCAACTATATGCCACAAATATCGGCAAAAGCCCAATATTTACGCGAATGCCTTCGCAGTGACGGCCCCCGACGCAGATCGTGGACTCATCACAGCGCCGCCGCGAGGGGATGATGAGCGGCGCGGCACAGCCCCCCTCATGCGAGGACTGCGGCACAGCCCCTGCTCGCGGGCTGGGGCTCTGTCAGAGGAATTCGAACCAGTTTCCGCCCGAGCCGCCCCCTACTCGGCGCAGAGACCGCGCCCCCGGCAAGAGCGGCGGCACGGGCCCACGCGGGCGCTGAAACACATGCCGGCCCCCTGACGCCGCTGCGCTGCGGGACCAGAGGCCCGTCATCCGCGCCCCGGCTCTGCCTTCCACTTGATCGAACAGCCCATCGAGGGCACCTGCACCTCCGGGCCGTGGCCGGTCTCGGCCACCTGCTTCATCGCCTCGTAGAGATCGCGGCGCAGATCCGGCGCGCCCGCCTCCTTGCGCGAGGCATCGAGGCGGCCGCGGTATTGCAGCCCGCCGGAGGCGTCGAAGCCGAAGAAATCCGGTGTGCAGGCGGCGCCATAGGCGCGGGCGACCGATTGATCCTCGTCATAGAGGTAGGGAAAGGGAAAGCCGCGGGCCCCGGCCAGCGCCTTCATGTTGTCGAAGCTGTCCTGCGGATAGGCCGCCGCGTCGTTGGAGGAGATCGCCACGACGCCGATCCCCAGCGCCTGAAGATCGCGCGCATCGCGCAGGATGCGGTCCAGCACGGCGCGGACATAGGGGCAATGGTTGCAGATGAACATCACCAGCGTGCCCCGCGTCCCGGCGACATCCGACAGTCCGATCGTGCGGCCATCGGTGGCCGGCAGGGTGATATCCGGGGCCTGCCAGCCGAAGTCGCAGACCGGCGGGGAAACGGCCATCACAGATCCTCCTTCATGCGGTTGCCGCTGCGACAGAGATAGCGCGGGTCGCGGCCCTGCCCAGTGCCAGCGCGGCGCCGGGTCCGGCCGCGCCCCTACTCTGCCGCGGTCTTCGCCGCCGCGCGGTCGACATCCAGCCCGCCGTGGAACACCCGGCTGGCGCGGATGTCGGCCTCGGCGATGGCCGACAGCGCGGTCGCGTCGAGCGGCCCCGTGGCCTCGGTGAACAGGCGGTTGGCCTGCCGCAGCCGGGCGCGGTCCAGCGCGTTGCGGATCGACCGGGCATTGGCGAAATGCGGCTGCCGGCGGCGGGCGGTCACATAGTCTGCCATGGCCCGTTCGGCGCCGGTGTCGAAGGCATAGTTCTGCTCGGCCAGCATGATCTTGGCGATCTCCAGCAGCTCGGCATCCGAATAATCGGGAAACTCGACATGATGGGCGATGCGCGACCGGAAGCCGGGGTTGGAGGCGAAGAACCGGTCCATCCGGTCGGCATAGCCGGCCAGGATCACCACCAGATCGTCGCGGTTGTTCTCCATCACCTGCAGCAGGATCTCGATCGCCTCCTGGCCGTAGTCGCGTTCGTTCTCGGGGCGGTAGAGGTAATAGGCCTCGTCGATGAACAGCACGCCGCCCATCGCCTTCTTCAGCACCTCCTTGGTCTTGGGCGCGGTATGGCCGATGTACTGGCCGACCAGATCGTCGCGGGTGACGGTGACCAGATGGCCCTTGCGGACATAGCCCAGCCGGTGCAGCAGATCGGCCATCTTCAGCGCCACCGTGGTCTTGCCGGTGCCGGGGTTGCCGGTGAAGCTCATGTGCAAGGTGGGGGTTTCGGTGGCCAGCCCCATCCGGCGCCGGGCCTGATCCACCAGCAGCAGCGCGGCGGTTTCCCGGATCCGCTGTTTCACCGGGGCGAGACCGATCATCGTCTCGTCGAGTTCGCGCAGCACATCGCGCACGCCGCTTTCCTCGAAGGCGGCGGCCAGATCGACCGTGGCGGGACGCTGCGGCGTTTCGGGGGTGTCGTCAGTCATGGTCGGGGGCTCCGCTCGGGTCAGGGGCGGGCCGCCGGAGGTGGGCGGCCCGCGATGGCGTCAGGCGTAGCGGTGGCCTTCGGGCTCGCGCATCGCATAGCTTTCGATGGTATAGCGGACGATGCGGCCCTCGCCCTCCTGCCGGACCAGGCGGAAGCCGGGCTCCACCTGGGGGCGGTTGACGATGAAGCTCATCCGGATCGATTCCCAGCCGGGGCTGGCGTCGAAGGCGATGACGCGGATGTACTTGCCGCCGTGCTCCTTGCGGCATTCGTTGATCTCATAGACCACGGCGGCGGCATCCGGGTTGTCGAACATCGGGTGGCCCCACATCTCCCAATAGGTGTTCCGGGGATGCGGGTCGTCGGTATATTCGACCGAGACGGCCCAGCCCTTGTCGATGGCATATTGGGCCTGCTGGCGGATGTCGTCGTCGGTGAGATCGGGCAGATAGCTGTACTGGCCTTGGGTAAGACGCATGGGATTGTCCTTTCGGTATCGGTTGCGGCCGGGCTCAGGCCCGGCCGGCGCAGGGGGGATCACATCGAGACGTCGGGCGTCGGCGCGAAGTCCGGCGCGTCGGTCGAGGCATAGTCGAAGGTGACATCCTTCCAGGTCTCGAGCGCCTGCTTCAGCGGCGTGCAGGTGCGGGCGGCGTCGCGCAGGATGTCCGCGCCTTCGTTCCAGATGTCGCGCCCGGAATTGCGGGCATAGAGCATCGCCTCGAGCGCCACCCGGTTGGCGGTGGCACCGGCCTGGATGCCATGCGGGTGACCGATGGTGCCGCCGCCGAACTGCAGCACCACATCCTCGCCCAGATAGGTCAGCAGCTGGTGCATCTGGCCGGCGTGGATGCCGCCCGAGGCCACCGGCATCATCTTGTTGAGCGAGGCCCAGTCCTGATCGAAGAAGATGCCGTTCTCCAGCGCCATCGGGTTATATTCCTCGCGGAAGATGTCGTAATAACCCTTGGTGGTGGCCGGATCGCCTTCCAGCTTGCCGACCACGGTGCCGGCGTGCAGATGGTCGACCCCGGCCAGCCGCATCCACTTTGCGATCACCCGGAAGCTGACCCCGTGGCTGCGCTGGCGGGTATAGGTCGAATGGCCGGCGCGGTGCAGGTGCAGGATCATGTCGTTGGCGCGGGCCCATTTCGCCATCGACTGGATCGCGGTGTAACCGATCACCAGGTCGATCATGATGACGACCGAGCCCAGCGATTTGGCGAATTCGGCGCGCTCGTACATCTCCTCCATGGTGCCGGCGGTGATGTTGAGATAGGTGCCCTTGACCTCTCCGGTGGCGGCGGATGCGCGGTTCACCGCCTCCATGCAATTGAGAAAGCGGTCGCGCCTGTGCATGAAGGGCTGCGAGTTGATGTTCTCGTCGTCCTTGGTGAAATCGAGCCCGCCTTTCAGCGCCTCGAAGACCACGCGGCCATAGTTGCGCCCGAGAGGC
>JBFXGQ010000188.1:0-8041 GCA_050177915.1 Pseudodonghicola sp.
TCCTTGGCGGCGACGACGACGGCCTGCGCCACCGGATGCTTCGCCGCCTGGTCCAGCGCCGCGGCCAGCCGCAGGATCTCCTCGGCCGCCAGATCGCCATGGCTGTCGACCGCGGTGATGCGCGGCCGCCCGTCGGTCAGCGTGCCGGTCTTGTCCAGGATCAGCGTGCGGATATGCGCCATCGCTTCCAGCGGCCGGGCGCCCTTGATCAGCACGCCGAACTGCGCCGCCCGGCTGAGGCCGGCGACCAGCGCCACCGGCACCGCCAGGATCAGCGGGCAGGGGGTGGCCACCACCAGCACCGCCACCGCGCGGATCGGATCGCCCGAGACCCACCAGGCGGCGAAGGCCAGCGCCAGGGTCACCGCCAGAAAGCCGAACGACCAGCGGTCGGCCAGCCGCGACATCGGCGCCTTGGACCGCTGCGCCGCCTCGACCAGCCGGACGATGCCGGCATAGGTGCTTTCGGCGGCGCGGTGGGTGGCGATCAGGTCGAAGGCCTCGCCGGCGTTGGTCGATCCGCTCAGCGCCTCGGCCTCGCGGCCGACCCGGACCGGCAGCGATTCGCCGGTCAGTGCCGACGTGTCCAGAAAGGCCGCGTCCGAGGCCAGCGTGCCGTCCACCGGCACCACGTCGCCCTGCCGGATCAGCAGCCGGTCGCCGGGGGCGATCCGGTCCAGCGGCACCTCTTCCAGCCCGCCGTCGCGGTGGCGGGTGGCGCTGCGGGGTACCCGCGACAGCAGATCGTGCATCTCGCGCCGGGCGCGGCCCTCGGCATAGCTTTCCAGGAAGCTGCCGCCGGAATACATCACCGCGACCACGGCGGCGGCCAGCGTCTCGCCGAAGGTCAGCGCGGCGGTCATCGACAGCGCCGCGACGATATCGAGGCCGAATTCGCCCTGCCGCAGGCTGCGCAGGATCTCCCAGACCAGCGCCGCCAGCACCGGCGCCACCCCGATTGTCCAGACCGCATCCGCCGCGGTCGGCTGTTGTGCGAACTGCAGCGCCAGGCCGGCCACCAGCGTGGCGAAGGCAAAGAGCAGAAGGGCGGTCTTGGTCCGGTCGCCGGACGGCTGTTGCATGGGGCTATCTCTCGCTGGCGCTTGGGCTGGCCGGGTCCGCCGCCGGCGCAGCGCCGAACAGCGGACCCACACAGACCGTTTCCAGCCCATCGCTGCTGCGCAAGAGGAAAAGCGCGCTGAGGTCCAGATGCCGCGCCAGTGTCGCACCGTCGCGCGCCCCCAGCACCATCAGCGCGGTGGCCCAGGCGTCGGCCTCGGCACAGCTGGGCGCCACCACGGTGACCGAGGCGGGGGAGGTGTCGAGCGGTGCACCGCGGTGCGGGTCCATCGTATGCGACAGCTGCCGGTCGCCGACCGCGACCCAGTGGCGGTAATCGCCGGAGGTGGCGACGGCGGCCTCCTCCAGCGCCAGGATGGAATGCGGCGCGCGGCGGTCGCGCTCGGGCGCCTCGACCGCGACGGTCCAGGGCTGGCCGTCGGGGCGCAGCCCCAGCGCCCGCATCTCGCCGTCGATGCCGACCAGACCGGCGGCGATGCCCCGGGCGCGCAGCACCTCGGCCAGCTGATCGACGCCAAAGCCCTTGGCGATGCCGTTCAGATCCAGCGCCAGCGGCGCCGCCTTGCGGGCCCGGCCGCCGGCGGGGTCGAGCGTCAGCACCTCATGCGCCGGGCGGCGGGGGGCCTGCAGGGCGGTGCGGATGCGGTCGGCGTCGGCCTGCTCCGGCCCGAAGCCCCAGGCGGCGACCGCATCGCCCATGCCGATGTCGAAGGCGCCGCCGGAGGTCGCGCCGATCTTCAGCCCCAGTTGCAGCACCTGCATCAGCTGCGGCGGGATCTCGACCCACTCGCCCACCGGCGCCGCATTCAGGCGCATCAGGTCGCTGTCGGGCTTCCAGGTCGACATCTGGGCGTCGACCAGATCGACGGCGGCCTGCAGCGCCGCCTGCAGCGGGGCGGGGTCAAAGCCTTCGGCGGCGAAGACCAGCGCCGACCAGCGGGTGCCCATGGTCGGGCCGTTCAGCGCCCGGCGGACCTCAGTAGACGTCTTCGACATAGCGGCCCTCCGCCTTCAGCATCGCGGGGGTGAGGCCGGCGGGTTTCAGCACCTCGGCCAGTGCTGCGGTGACGCCGGCGGCCATATCGCGACCGCCGCAGACCATCACCCGGGCGCCCTGCCGGATCAGCCGGGCCACCTCCGGCCCGTCGCGGCGCAGCGCGTCCTGCACATAGGCCGGTCGCTCCGCGCGGGAGACGGCGGGGACCAGCCGGGTCAGCCGGCCGTCCTGCTGCCAGTCGGCGAATTCCGCACCATAGAGGAAATCGCTGTCCGGATGCCGCATGCCGAAGAACAGGTGCACCGGGCGGTGTCGGGCGTTGCCGCGGACGAAGCCTGCCAGCGGACCGATGCCGGTGCCGGCGCCGATCAGGATCAGCGGCGCGGCGCTGCGGTCGGGGCGGAAATCCGGGTTGCGGCGCAGGAAGGCGTGCACGCTGTCGCCCGGCTCCAGCGCCATCAGCTGGCCGGAGCAGAGGCCGCCGGGGTGCTTCTTCACCGCGATCTCGACAAAGCCGTCGCGGCGGCCGGAGGCGAGCGAATAGAACCGCGCCACCTCAGATCCCTCGGGCAGCACGCCCAGCAGGTCGCCGGGGGCGAAGCGGCCGAAGCCGCGCCCGGTCAGCCGGCACCAGAGCGACACCCGCGGCAGGGCGAAGCGCAGGATCGCGGTGGGCGCCTGCACCTCGGCGCCATAGTCGCGGCGCGAGATCAGGGTGAGCGGCAGGCTGGCGGGCTGCACCGGGCAATGCGCCAGCTCCAGCCCCAGCCCCAGCGCGGCGCCGAGGGTCTTGCCCCAGCGGGCGAAATCCTGCGACGACTGCCGGTCGACGGTGTCATAGGGGATCAGCTCGGCCCAGCCGGAGCCCTGCGCCACATGCGCCACCCGCTTGGCATAGCCGCAGAAGTCGGGAAAGCTGCGGTCGCCGAGGCCCAGCACCGCCAGCGGCACCCCGGGCATCGGGGCAAGCTGGCTCAGCCGGTCGAGGAACCCCTTGGCCGAGGCCGGCGCGGCGCCGTCGCCATAGGTGGCGGCCAGCACCAGGATGCGTTTGGCCTGGCCGTAGCGCTGCGGTGCGAAGGCCGAGAGCGGCGCCACATGGACGGCCTGACCCTCAGCGGTCAGCGCCGCATGCAGCGTCGCCGCGAAGCCCCAGGTGGTGCCGCCTTCGGAGCCCACCAGCACCACGGTCTCGGCCCGGCTGGCCGGGGCGTTGCCGCGCAGCCGCGGCCGGCCGCGCCGGCCGGCGGCCCAGACCACGACGCCGGTCAGCCCCATCGCTGGGACGCCGAGCGCCATCAGCCCGAGGACCAGCCCCAAGAGCGCGGCGCCCTGACCGGTGTGCAGCATGTAGATGGTTTCCGAGATCCGTTCCCAGCCGCCCAGATCGGCCCAGGCCAGCAGGGCGCCATTGCCCTGGTCGAGGTAACCGGTGCCGCGGTCGGTCTTCAGGGTGAAGACATCGGTGGCATCGCCCGGATAGGGGAAGGTCAGTTCGCGCAGCTCCGCCACCGGGGTGTCGGCCAGCCGCGCCAGAGAGGCGAGCGCCGCGCCGGTCTGGCCACTGACCTCGGCCGGAAAGGCGGGGGGGCTGGCGCCATCGGGCAGCAGATCGAAGGTCGAGGCGGTCATCCACAGCGCGGTGGCGGAGGAGAGCAGCAGACCGACGACGGCGACGCGGGCGATCTCCGCGTGCAGCCGGCCGGCAAGGGGGCCGCGCAGCGGTGCGAACCACTGACGCCAGCCGCCGGCGCGCCGGGCGACCAGAAAGAGGCCGGAGACCGACAGCAGCAGCATGGCGCCGGCCCCCGCCGCCATGGCGATGCGGCCGCCGTCGCCGAGGAACAGCGAACGGTGCAGGTTGGTGAGCCAGCGTTGCAGCGGGTTGGGATCGGCCGAGGCGACACCCTGGCCGGTGGCCGGGTCGATCACCGCGGCACCGGGCTGGCCGTCCTCGAACCAATAGGCGGTGATCCGCCCCGAGGGGGCGCGGCGGATCTGTTCGACCTGCGGATAGGCGGTCTGAATGCGGCCGGCCAGATCGGCCACGCTCAGCGTGGCCTCGGCCTGCGGGGCGGCGAGCCGCTCTGCCGCCGGGAAGAGGGAGAGCGCCGCGCCGCTCAGCGCCAGCACCGTCAGGAGGAGAGCGGCCAGCAGGCCCGGCCAGCGATGAACGACACGGAGCATGAGAGTGTACCCCTCAGTATTTATAGGAGAAATCGGCGATGTAGCGGCGCCCGCGGGTGGCGGTGCCGGCGCCTTCGGCGGTCAGCGGCACGGCGATCTCGTTGGGGCTGTCGCGCATGTCCTCGACGGCGGCGTCGATATGCAGGGTATAGCCCGCGTCGAACAGCGCATCGGCCAGGTCCAGCGTGATCTCCAGCGACCGACCGGCGCCGACGCTGGCGCCGGTGATGCCGTTGATCTCGGCGGTATTGCCGCCGGTGGCGCGATACCAGTCCGACAGATGCTCGTAATATTTCGACTTGCCGCCGGCCATCCACAGGCTGCCGACATAGGCGCCCGAGGCGTCGGTGACGTAATAGGCCAGATAGGCGCCATCGCCGCCGTAGCTGTTGAGATTGGTGGTGAAGGTCACCGGGCGGGCGCTGGCAAGTCCCGGCGCGGTGAGCGCGGTGGTGAGCGCGAGGGTGGCGAGAAGGGATTTCATGCTGTCTGCCTTTTCACGGGTTGGGTGCGCGTTGCGCGGATTTTGTCAGATCAAGCTGACGGCAAGCTGACAGTCCGGGGGACCGGCATCCTCTTGCCGTCGGGTCATCGGGCTCAGTTGACCTGAACCTTGGGCGGGGTGCCGGTGCCGAAGAGCCCGTTGCTGGGCGGGGCCACGGTGCCGGCCGGGGCCGGGTTCATCTGGCCGCCACGGCCGCCGCGGTCGTCATCATCGTCGTCGTCATCTTCATCGTCGTCGTGATGCTTGCGCGACTTGCGGTGGTCGTCGTCATCGTCGTCGTCGCTGGCCAGCCACAGGCGCATCGGGCCGTGGTCGTCGCCGATGAGGGCAGCCAGGGCGCCGTCTTCGGTTTTTGGGCTGTGCATCGCGCTCCAGGCGGGGATGCCGATGGCCGCGGTCAGCGCGGTCGAGGCGGCGAGCAGGGCGAGGGTCTTTTTCATGGGAGAGGTCTCCTTGTCATCCGATGCCCCCGATCTGGGCCCCGAGGCTGAGGGTTTCCTGACAGCCGGGCAGTTTGTGCTTCAGCTTGGCGTCAGGAAGCGGGGGATCGCGCGGGGGCGATAGCGGGGATCCGCCCGAACAGCGCCGCAGGCGCCCGCCCGGCGCGGTTGCGCGATCCGGGCGGGAGGCGAACACCGCGGCAGCGGGAACAGCACGCGAAAAAAAGCCCCGCACAGGGCGGGGCAGTGGGCCGGCGCGCGGGACGTGCAGGGCCGGATGGGGTAGGGCGGGAGCGGCGATCAGGCGATGTCGCCGGGCTCCGGGGCGCGCTTGTCGCCGGTGATCATCGCGCGGGCGAGGTTCTCGCGGTGGCGGACCGAGGCGAGCACGACGCCGCCCACATGCAGCACGACCAGCAGCAGCAGCAGATTGGCGAAGCTTTCGTGCACCTCCTTCAGCAGCCCGCCGCCGCCTTCGCCCCGTTCGCCATATTCGCGCTCTTCGCCGTCCTCGTCGGCATAGGCCGGGGCGACGATCTGCGGCATCGCCGGCAACAGCGCCTGGCGGGTGGGATCCTCCATCAGCCAGCCGGTGAAGGCGGTGCCCGAGAGCGCCGCCAGCAGCGCCACGATCATCGCCGCACCGGTGGGGTTATGGCCCAGAAAGCGCGCCTCGCGCCCGCGCAGCATGTCGCCCAGATAGGCAAGCGTGGCACCGGGGCTGCGGATGAACTGGCTGAAACGGGCATAGCGCGAGCCCACCAGCCCCCAGACGATACGGAAGGCGACCAGACCGGCGACGACATAGCCGGCGACCTCATGCACCGGCTGCACCTCCTCGGCGGTCAGCCAGGCGATGGCGAAGGCGGCCACCAGGCTCCAGTGAAAGATGCGGATCAGCGGGTCCCAGACGCGGAGGGTCTCAGTCATTGGATTTTTCCTTCCGGTCGCGGTCACCATCGCGGCGCGGGCGCCGGTGGTCGTCCTCATATTCGATGTCCAGCACGTCGAGCGTGGCGGGATGCACCGTCACCTCGATCCGGCGGCCCTCGGCGTCCTGACCGACGATCTCGTAGCAGCCGTCGTCGATCTTGATCCGGCGCACGGTCCAGCCGTTCTGCTCGGCCAACTGCGCCACCGCCGCACGCGGCTGCCAGTCGGCCATCGGCACATAGCAATCGTCCTCGGCCAAGGCGCCGCCGGCGCTGGCCGTCACGGCGACAAAGGTCAGAATTGTCAGCATCTTCGTCATGGGCCAAACTCCGTCTTGCGGCCATCGCTGGATGCCTTATGGCGCAGAAAGCTGACGGGATCCTGAAGCGCCGCGGTGCCGCCCGTCAGCATTGCGTCAGGCTGCGGCGGCAGATAAGGCGTGAAGGCGGCAGCGAGAGGAGCCCGGGGCACATGCGCATTCTGCTGATCGAGGATGACACTGTCCTGGGCGCCGCGGTGCGCGACCAGATCGCCGGCGACGGCCAGTCGGTCGACTGGGTGACCCGGCTGGATGCCGCCGGCGACGCGCTGCACGGGGCGGTCTATGACCTGATCCTGCTGGACCTGATGCTGCCCGACGGGCGCGGCATTCCGTTTCTGAAAAGCCTGCGCGCGCGCGGCGACGTCACCCCGGTGATCATCCTGACCGCGCTCGACCAGATCAGCGACCGGATCGACGGGCTGAACGCGGGGGCCGACGACTATATGGTCAAGCCCTTCGATCTGGCCGAGCTTTCGGCGCGCATCGGCTCGGTGGCGCGGCGCTATGCCGGCAATCCCAACCCGATCATCGCCCACGGGCCGCTTGAGATCGACCTGGCCGCCCGCAGCATCCATCGCGACGGCAAGCCGGTGCAGCTGACCGCGCGGGAATGGGCGCTGTTCGAGGCCTTCCTGCAACGACCCGGCCAGCTGCTGTCCAAGGCGCAGCTGGAGGACAAGCTCTATGCCTTCGGCGCCGAGGTCGAGAGCAATACCATCGAGGTGCATGTCAGCCGGCTGCGCAAGAAACTGGGCGCCGGCGTGATCGAGACCGAGCGCGGCCTCGGCTATCGGCTGGGCGCGGGATGAGGGCGCCGCGCAGCCTGCAGGCGCGGCTGGCGCTGGGCATCGGGCTTATGCTGACGCTGCTCTGGGTCGCCGCCGCCTCGGTCACCGCGGTGGTGCTGCGGCGCGAGATGAACGCGGTGTTCGATTCCACCCTGCAGGAGACCGCGCAGCGGCTGCTGCCGCTGGCAGTGACCGAGATCGTCGGGCGCGAGGATCTCGGCGTCACCCAGCGGCTGGGCGCGATCCGGACGCATGACGAATTCTTCACCTATGTCGTCCGCGACGAGACCGGGCGCATCCTGCTGCAGTCGCACAGCGCCGATCCGGCGGTGTTCCCGGCCTATGACGGCGCCGGGTTCCGGCAGACCGCGACCCATCGGCTTTACAACGACGACGCCCTGCGCGGCAGCATCCGCATCAGCGTGGCCGAGCCGCTGGAGCATCGCGCCGATGTGGCTTCGGATCTGCAGATGGGGCTGGGGCTGCCGCTGCTGGTGGTGATCCCGGTGGCGCTGATCGCCGTGGCCTTTGCGGTGCGCGCCAGCCTGGCGCCGCTGCGCCGGTTCCGCGGCGCGCTGGCGGCGCGCAACGTGCGCGATCTGTCGCCCGATCTGTCACCGGTGCCGGCGCCGGGGCTGCCGGTCGAGATCGCGCCGGTGGCCGAGACGCTGAACGACCTGCTGGCGCGGCTCAAGGCCGCCTTCGAGGCCGAGCGCAGCTTTGCCGCCAATGCCGCGCATGAGCTGCGCACGCCGCTGGCCGGCGCCATCGCCCAGGCGCAGCGGCTGC
>JBFXGQ010000189.1:0-7999 GCA_050177915.1 Pseudodonghicola sp.
TTGCAGGTCGGGTCGGT
This sequence comes from Pseudodonghicola sp., assembly GCA_050177915.1. Taxonomy (GTDB): domain Bacteria; phylum Pseudomonadota; class Alphaproteobacteria; order Rhodobacterales; family Rhodobacteraceae; genus Pseudodonghicola. The sequence goes on from JBFXGQ010000189.1 coordinate 18, forward strand.
CTTCAGAAAATCGACCAGACCAAGGATGTTGGCCGGGGCCACATCCACGTTCAGCTCGCCATAGGCGACATCCCAGCCCAGAACGCAGTCGGGACGCTTGGCCTCGATATGCGCGCCCAGTTCCTTGAGTGCTTCGCTCATCGTGCTCTCTCCATCCTGGCGCGGCTCAGCGCACGATTGTCCCGGTGCGGCGGATCTTGCGCTGCAGCTGCATCAGCCCGTAGAGCAACGCCTCGGCCGTCGGCGGGCAGCCGGGCACATAGACGTCGACCGGCACGATGCGGTCGCAGCCGCGCACCACCGAATAGGAATAGTGATAGTATCCGCCACCATTGGCGCAGGAGCCCATCGAGATCACATAGCGCGGCTCGGGCATCTGGTCGTAGACCTTGCGCAGCGCCGGCGCCATCTTGTTGGTCAGCGTGCCGGCGACGATCATCAGGTCGGACTGGCGCGGCGAGGCGCGCGGCGCGATCCCGAACCGTTCGGCGTCATAGCGCGGCATCGAGGTGTGCATCATCTCGACCGCGCAGCAGGCCAGACCGAAGGTCATCCAGTGCAGCGACCCGGTGCGGGCCCAGTTGATGACATCGGCAGTCGAGGTGACCAGAAAGCCCTTGTCCTGCAGCTCGGCGTTCAGCGCGCGGGTGGCGGCTTCCTTGTCGGCGCCGGCGGTGTTCATCCCCGTCATCACTCCCATTCCAGCGCCCCTTTCTTCCATTCATAGGCGAAGCCTGCGGTCAGCACCGCGAGGAACACCATCATCCCCCAGAAGGCGACGTCGCTGAGATCGCGAAAGCCCGCAGCCCAGGGGAACAGCATGGCGATTTCCAGATCGAAGATGATGAACAGGATCGACACCAGATAGAAACGCACGTCGAATTTCATCCGGGCGTCATCGAAGGCGTTGAAGCCGCATTCATAAGCGCTGACCTTTTCGGGGTCGGGGTTGCGCACGGCCAGGATGACAGCGGCGAGGATCAGGACCAGCCCAAGCCCCACGGCAACCGCCAGAAACACCAGAATCGGGAGGTATTCCCGCAACAACTCTTCCACGAGTGGCTCCTTTCCCGCGCGCATCCTTGCGGCGCGCCGTCAATTGGCATGTTGACCTGCCGCCTCTCTACTCTCGCCGGTCCGGAGCGTCAACCAAGCCCGAGCCATTCAAACAAGGTTCAAACAGCCTGCTCGAACGGCTTCATTTTATTGAATGTGTTCGGAATTCCGCTGGATTGGACGGGTTTATGCCGCGACGCAGCGTCAGCTTGGGCCGCAGTACGGTATGCCACAGTATCCCGAAGATCGGGCCGCCTGACGAAATTTCGGGCAGGGGTGAGTCCCTTCCCCGCCCCCGGATGCTGGCGGCCGCGCCGGGTCAGCCCGCCTCGGCCGCCAGCACGCGCAGCCAGTCCAGCAGGTCCGCCACCGCCCGGCGGTCGCGGGCGCGCGGCATCACCGCGGCGCGAAACCCGCCTTCGACGGTGACGAACCCCATCGGCGCGACCAGACGGCCGGCGGCCAGATCCGCGGCGACCAGCCGGCGTTCGGCCAGCGCCACCCCCAACCCGGCGACGGCAGAGCCGAGCGCCAGGAAGTGATGCGCGTGCACCTCTTCGCGCTCGGTCTCGACGGTCACGCCGCTGCGCTGCATCCATTCGCCCCAGGTCTGCAGGGCGTTGGGCTGCGTCAGCCGCACCGGCGCGGACCAGACCGCGCCGCCACCGCGCAGCGGATAGTCCGGCGCGCAGACCAGCCCGTAGTCGGCATCGCCCAGCGGCCGCTGATCCACCGGCAACAGCCCGCCGCGCAGCCGGTCGTAGCTGAGCAGCAGGTCGAAATCGCTGTCGCGCAGCTGCTGCGGCCCCGACATCCGCAGCCGCAGCTCGATCTCCGGATGCGCGGCATAGAGCTCCGGCAGCCGCGGGATCAGCCAGCGGCTGGCCAGCGTCGCGCTCACCGCCAGATCGACATAATGCGCGTCGCGCTCGGACCGCAGCGCCTCGGCCACCGCGCCCAATTCGTCCAGCATGGCGGTGCTGCAACGGCGCAACCGCTCGCCCCGCGCGGTAAGCCGCAGCCCGGTACCCGCCTTGTCGAACAGCCCGCCGCCCAGATCCTCCGACAGATGCCGGATCTGCTTGCTGATGGCGCTGTGGGTGCGGCCGAGCTCCTCCGCCGCCGCGGTGACCGAGCCGAGCCGCGCCGTCGCCTCGAAAGCCGGCAGCGCGGAGAGCGGTGGCAGACGGCGCATCATATGTTCCAATCCCTCACAGAGTCAGGGACAAATAGTCGATTTTTTCTGCGCCGAACAAGTCCTATGCCTTGCCGTACAGGAACGAAGGAGGTCCCGATATGGCACAGATCATCGCGCTGCCCGACGTCGCCCCGGCCGCCGCCCCCCTGCCCCGCCTGACGCTGTGGCGCGCCCGGGCGCAGCTGCGGCACATGCTGCGGAGCGAGCTGCTGCCGCAGCCCGACAGCGTGTTGCAGGACGCCGGCTGGACCCGCGCCGAGGCCGAGGCGGAGGCCAGAAAACCGCTCTGGCGCGCTTGAGGTCAGCCCGCGATCCAGCCTGGCTTGCGCTTGTCGAAGAAGGCGGCGATGCCCTCCTTCGCCTCGGCGCCCTCCCAGCAATCGACCAGCGCACGGATGGTATGGTCGATCACCTCGGCGTCGATGCGCGGGCCGAGCGTGCGGGTCAGCCGCTTGGCCGCCGCCACCGCGCCGGGCGCGCAGGAGAGATAGGGGATGACCTCGGCCTCGGCCGCCGCCATCAGATCGGCGGCCGGCACCGCGCGCGCCAGCAGCCCCAGCTCCACCGCCTCGGCCGCATCGAACAGGCGCGCCGACATGAACACCCGCCGCGCCCGCGCCTCGCCCATGCGCGCGACGACATAGGGCCCGATGGTGGCGGGGATCAGCCCCAGCCGGGTTTCGGTCAGACCCATCTTCAGGTGATCCGCCCCCAGCGTCACGTCGCAGACCGAGGCAAGCCCGACGCCGCCGCCGAAGGCATTGCCCTGCAACGCGCCGATCAGGGGTTTCGGCAGGGTGTTGAGCGCCTGCAGCGCCAGCGCCAGCTTGCGCGCCTCGATGAACCGCCTCTCGGGATCGGCGGCCATCTGATCCTGCATCCAGCCCAGATCGCCACCGGCGCAGAAGGTCTTGCCGGCGCCGGTCAGGATCACCGCGCGCACTGCCGCATCGGCGCCCAGCCGCTCGGCGGCCCGGGTCAGCTCGGCGATCATGGTGGCCGACATCGCATTGTGCTTGTCGACCCGGTTCAGCGTCAGCGTGGCGACGCCGCGCGCGTCAGTGTCGATGGTGATGGTCTCGAACATGTCTCTCTCCTCACGCGCCGGCGCGCATCGCGCGCGCCATATCCGCCGCCGCCTCGATCACCGACAGATCGAGCCCGGTCTCATAGCCCCGCGCCGCCAGATGCGCCGCCACCCGTTCGGTGGCCACATTGCCGGCGGCGCCGGGCGCATAGGGGCAGCCGCCCAAGCCGCCGACCGCCGCGTCGAACACCCGCAGCCCCAGCGCCAGCGAGGCGTCGATATTGTCCAGCGCCCGCCCGGCGGTGTCGTGGTAATGCCCGGCGAGCCGGTCCGCCGGCACCTCCTCCAGCACCGCGCACAGCATGGCGTCGATGCTCTCGGGCGTGCCCTGCCCGATGGTGTCGCCCAGCGAGATCTCGTAGCAGCCCATCGAGAACAGCCGCGCGGCGACCTCGGCCACCTGCGCCGGCGCCACCTTGCCGTCATAGGGGCAATCGGTGACGCAGGAGATATAGCCGCGCACCGGCAGGCCGATCTCGGCCGCCGCCGCCATGATCGGCTCGAACCGCGCGATGCTCTCCGCGATGGTGGCGTTGATATTGGCCTTGGAGAACCCTTCCGAGGCCGCGGCGAAGACCGCTACCTCATCGGCGCCAGCCGCCACCGCGTCCTGATAACCGCGCAGGTTCGGGGTCAGCGCCGCATAGCGCACGCCGGGGGCGCGGGTGATACCGGCCAGAACCTCGGCGCTGCCGGCCATCTGCGGCACCCATTTGGGGCTGACGAAACTGGCGCATTCGATGCGCCGGAACCCGGCGCGGCTCAGGCAATCGACCAGCGCCACCTTCTCCGCCACCGGGATCGGCCGCTTTTCGTTCTGCAACCCGTCGCGCGGGCCGACCTCGAAGATCTCGACGTAACCGCTCATGCCGCTTCCTCCGCCTCATCTTCCAGCCGCACCAGCGCCGCACCGGCCTCGACCTGGGCGCCGGCCGCGGCCAGCACCTCGGCCACCACGCCGTCGCGGGCGGCGGTCAGCGTGTGCTCCATCTTCATCGCCTCGAGGATGGCCAGCTTCTGCCCCTCGCTCACGCTGTCCCCCGCCGCCACGAAGACCGCCTTGACCAGCCCCGGCATCGGCGCCTCGATCAGATTGCCCGCCGCGGCACCCGCCGCCGCGCGGTCGAGCGGATCGACCACGGCAAAGACATGGCCCGGCCCGTCGAACAGGGTGACCGTCGCCCCGGCCCGCGCCATCGGCACCGGGCGGGCGCCGTCGAAGCGCCAGCCGGCGCCGCCCCGCAGCGCCTCGATCGCCAGCCCGCCGATCTCGATCAGCGCGCTGTCCGGACCGCGCCACAGGATCACCGCGGTCACCTCCTCGCCCTCGCGGGCGAGGGTGACGCTGCGCGGCAGCGGCGCCCAGAGGCTGAAGCCGGTCACCGGGGCCGCGGCCTCCATCAGCCCCGCCGCCGCAAAGGCCGCCTGCGCCACCAGCCGCGGCGCCGGCGCCTCGGTCTTCACCAGCAGATCCAGATCCCGCGCGATCAGCCCGGTGTCGACATCGCCCCGCGCGAAGCCGTCGTGCCGGGTCAGCGCCCCGAGGAAGGCCAGGTTGGTGACCGAACCCGCAACCTCCGCCCCCTCCAGCGCCCGGGTCATCCGGGCCAGCGCGATGTCGCGGGTCGGCCCATGGGTGATCACCTTGGCGATCATCGGGTCGTAGAACGGGCTGATGGTGTCGCCCGCACGCACGCCGCTGTCGATGCGGGCGCCGCCGGGGAACGCCAGATGGCTGAGCGTGCCGGTCGCCGGCAGAAAGCCCTTCGGCACATCCTCGGCATAGAGCCGCGCCTCGAAGGCATGACCGCCGAGGCTGATCCGATCCTGTGTCAGCGGCAGCGGCTCGCCCGCCGCCACCCGCAGCTGCCATTCCACCAGGTCGATGCCGGTCACCGCCTCGGTCACCGGATGTTCCACCTGCAGACGCGTGTTCATCTCCATGAACCAGAAGCGGTCGGGGCGCAGCCCGTCGGAGGCATCGACGATGAATTCGATGGTGCCGGCGCCCTTGTAGCCGATGGCGCGGGCCGCCCGTACCGCCGCCTCGCCCATCGCCGCGCGCATCTCCGCCGTCATGCCGGGCGCCGGCGCCTCCTCGATCACCTTCTGGTGGCGGCGCTGCAGCGAACAGTCGCGCTCGTAAAGATGCACGGCGTCGGCGCCGTCGCCGAAGACCTGAACCTCGATATGGCGCGGCTTCTCGACATATTTCTCGATCAGCACGGCGTCGTTGCCGAAGGCGGTGCGCGCCTCGCCCCGGGCGGAATCGAGCGCCGCAGCGAAATCGGCCGGGCTGTCGACCCGCCGCATGCCCTTGCCGCCGCCGCCGGCCACCGCCTTGATCAGCACCGGATAGCCGATCGCCTCGGCGGCGCCCGCCAGATGCTCCGGGTCCTGGTTCTGCCCGTGATAGCCGGGCACCACCGGCACCCCGGCCTCCTCCATCAGCTTCTTGGCGGCATCCTTCAGCCCCATGGCGCGGATCGCGCTGGCGGAGGGGCCGATGAAGGTGAGGCCCGCGGCCTCCACCGCCTCGACGAAATCGGGGTTCTCCGACAGGAAACCATAGCCCGGGTGGATCGCCTGCGCAGCGGACAGCTGCGCGATCTCGATCAGCGTGGCGCCCTTGAGATAGCTTTCCGCCGGCTGCGGCGGCCCGATCTCATAGGCCTCGTCGGCCAGCGCCACATGCTTGGATTGCGCATCCGCCTGCGAATAGACCGCGACGGTGCCCACGCCCAGGGCGCGGGCGGTCTCGATCACGCGACAGGCGATCTCGCCCCGGTTGGCGATCAGGATCTTGTTGAACATCGGGTTCTCCTTGTGTCGACCGAGGAGGGGGCGCTGCCCCCGCTCCTTCGGAGCCCCCCGAGGTATTTTCGCCAAGATGAAAACGGGGGTTCATCTTGGTCCAAATACCTCCGCCGGAGGCATGAAGTTTACATCCTGAACACGCCGAAGCGGGTCGGTTCGATCCGGGCGCAGAGGCTGGCCGAAAGCGACAGTGCCAGCACCTCGCGGGTCTTGCGCGGATCGGTGATGCCGTCGTCCCAGAGCCGCGCGGAGGCGTAGAGCGGATGGCTCTGCTCGGCGAACATCTCCAGCGTCGGGCGCTTGAACTCCGCCTCCTCCTCGGCCGACCAGCTGCCGCCCTTGCGCTCGATCCCCTCGCGGCGGACGGTGGCCAGCACGCCGGCGGCCTGTTCGCCGCCCATCACCGAGATGCGGGAGTTGGGCCAGGTCCACAGGAACCGGGGCGAATAGGCGCGCCCCGCCATGCCGTAGTTGCCGGCGCCGAAGGAGCCGCCGACCAGCACGGTGATCTTGGGCACATTGGTGGTTGCCACCGCGGTGACCATCTTGGCGCCGTGGCGCGCGATACCTTCGTTCTCGTATTTGCGCCCGACCATGAAGCCGGTGATGTTCTGCAGGAAGACCAGCGGGATGTTGCGCTGAGAGCAGAGTTCGACGAAATGCGCGGCCTTCTGCGCGGCTTCGGAGAACAGCACGCCGTTGTTGGCGACGATCCCCACCGGGCAGCCCATGATATGGGCGAAGCCGGTGACGATGGTCTCGCCGAAGCGCGGCTTGAACTCGTCGAAGCGCGAGCCGTCGACGGTGCGCGCGATCACCTCGCGGATGTCGTAGGGGGTGCGCAGGTCGGCCGGCACCGCGCCGAGGATCTCCTCGGGGTCATAGGCGGGGTCTTCGGGGCTCTGCCATTGCACCGTCTGCGGTTTGGCGCGGTTCAGATGGCGGACCGCACGGCGGGCCAGCGCCAGCGCGTGGGCGTCATCCTCGGCCAGGTAATCGGCGACGCCGGAGAGCCGGGTGTGCACATCGCCGCCGCCGAGGTCCTCGGCGCTGACCACCTCACCCGTCGCGGCCTTCACCAGCGGCGGGCCGGCGAGGAAGATGGTGCCCTGATCACGCACGATGATGGTGACGTCCGACATCGCCGGAACATAGGCGCCGCCGGCGGTGCAGGAGCCCATCACCACCGCGATCTGCGGGATGCCGCGGGCGGACATGTTCGCCTGGTTGTAGAAGATGCGGCCGAAATGGTCGCGGTCCGGAAACACCTCGTCCTGCTGCGGCAGGTTGGCGCCGCCGCTGTCCACCAGATAGACGCACGGCAGGGCGCATTCGGCGGCGATCTCCTGCGCGCGCAGGTGTTTCTTGACGGTCATCGGATAATAGGTGCCGCCCTTCACGGTGGCGTCGTTGCAGACCACCATGACCTCCTGCCCCTCGACCCGGCCGATGCCGGCGATCACCCCGGCGCAGGGGGCGGCGTTGTCATACATGCCATGCGCCGCCGTGGCGCCGATTTCCAGAAACGGCGAGCCGGGGTCGAGCAGGTTCGCCACCCGTTCGCGCGGCAGCATCTTGCCGCGCGACAGATGGCGGGCGCGCGAGGCCGCGCCGCCGCCCTCGGCGGCCAGCCCTGCCGCCTCGCGCACCACCGCCAGCGCCTCGAGATGGGCGGCGCGGTTGGCCTGAAAGGCCTCGGACGCCGGGAGGATCTTGGATGTGAGTTTCATAGTTTTTCCACCCGATAGAGAAAGTGATAGAGCCGGAGGCGGCCCAGCACGGCGCCACCGCTGGCAAGGAAAAAGCAGGCGATGGTCGCGACAA
>JBFXGQ010000190.1:0-7958 GCA_050177915.1 Pseudodonghicola sp.
CGCCGCGCCGCTTGGCAAGCACGGCCCGTTCTCAGGGCGGGGTGAAATTCCCCACCGGCGGTATGCGGGCCCGACCCGCGAGCCCGCGAGCGGCCCCGCTCCGACAGGCGCGGGGTGTCAGCAGATCCGGTGAGAGGCCGGAGCCGACGGTCACAGTCCGGATGCAAGAGAACGTGCGATCAGGCCGGCCGCCGCCGGCCCGGATCGTTCGTGATCGCCTTGGGTGACGTGTCTGAACCCAAAGGAGTGATCATGATGACACACACCCGCTTCGCCTTCGTCAAAGCCCAGTGGCACGCCGATATCGTCGACCGCGCGCTGGACGGCTTTGTGGAGCTGATCCCCGCCGAACAGGTCGATGTCTTCGACGCCCCCGGCGCCTTCGAGATGCCGCTCCTGGCGCGCGATCTGGCGCTGACCGGCCGCTACGCCGCCATTGCCTGCGCCGCGCTGGTGGTCGACGGCGGCATCTACCGCCACGATTTCGTGGCCCAGGCGGTGGTCGACGGGCTGATGCGCGCCGGGCTGGACAGCGGCGTGCCGGTGCTCTCGGTCTCGCTGACCCCGCACCACTATCAGGAGACCGCGCATCACCGCGAGGTCTTCAGCGCCCATTTCGTCCACAAGGGCCGCGAGGCGGCGCAGGCCGCGCTGGCGATCACCAGGACCCGCGCCGCACTGGCGCCGCTAGCCGCGCAATAGCGCAACAGGGGGGCACGCCTCAGCCGGTCTTTTTCTGGCCGGAAATATCCTGGGGGTGAGGGCCGGACGGCCCGAGGGGGCAAAGCCCCCTTCCTCCCTCTCAGCCCTCGCCCAGATAGGCGCGCAGCGCCGGCGGCGGGTTGTCCAGCAGATCGACGGTGGGCCGGGGCGGATGCGCCACCCCCTCGGCCACCAGAATCGCCTGACCGGCGATGCGGCGGGCGTCGGCGGGATCGTGGCTGATCATCAGCAGCGTCGCGCCGGTCTCGGTCGCCAGCTCGGCCACCAGGCAGAGCATTTCGACCTTCAGCGCCGGCCCCAGCGCAGCGAAGGGTTCGTCCAGCAGCAAGAGCGGTTTGGCCTGCAACAGCACGCGGGCCAGCGCCGCGCGGCTCTGCTGGCCGCCCGACAGCGCGCCGGGCTTGCGGCCCTCCAGCCCCTTCAGCCCGACCCGCTCCAGCGCCTGGGCGACCTGCTGCCACTGCACCGCGCTCAGCCGCAGATCCGGGCGCAGGCCCAATCCTGCGTTCTGCGCCACGCTCAGATGCGGGAACAGGTTGCCGTCCTGAAACAGCATGGCGACGGGGCGCGCGCCGGGCGCCGCACCGGTGATGTCGCGCCCGTCCCACAGGATGCGGCCCGAAGACAGCGCGCGGAACCCGGCGATCGCCTCGATCAGCGTGGTCTTGCCGGCGCCCGACGGCCCGATCACCGCCACCTTGGCGCCGGTCTGCACCTGCCAGTCGGCCCGCAGGGTGAAATCGCCGGCGCGGATCTCGACGCGCTCAAGCCTCAGCATGCCGGCGGCCTCCGCGGTCGAACAGCCAGAAGACGGCCAGCGACAGCGCCAGCAGCAGCAGCGCGGCGCCAGAGGCGGCCTCCAGCCGGTAGGCGCCCATCAGACGGTAGATTTGCAGCGGCAGGGTGGCGACCTCCGGATCGGCGAACAGGGCAATCACCCCCAGATCGCCCATCGACAGCGCCGCCGCAAGCCCGGCGGCGAAACCGATCTGCGGTCGCAGCCGCGGCAGCAGCACCAGCCGCAGGAACGGCCCGCCGCCCATGTTCAGGCTCAGCCCCAGTCGCCCGTAATCGCTGATCACCGCCCGCGCCCGCGGCACCAGGATGCGCAGCGCGAAGGGCAGCGCCATCACCGCATTGACCAGCGCGGTGACCGGCAGCGCCAGGGCGAAGGGATCGGCCACAGGATAAATCGCGATGAACAGCCCGGTGCCGATCACCAGCGGCGAGACCGCCATGCCCAAGAGCCCCGCCGCCTCGATCCAGGCGGGGCGCCGCGCCATGGCGATGCTGGCGGCCATCGGCACCGCCAGCAGCAGCAGGACCGCCGTGCTCAGCCCGGCGATGAGGATCGAATTGAGCGCGGCGCGCCAGACGCTGGCAGGCAGCCCCGCCAACCCCGGCAGCCCGGCCAGCGCGATGGCGGCCAGCGGCAGCAGCAGGAACAGCGCCGCCAGCCCGATGGCGCCGACGTCCTGCGCCCTGAGCCATGGCCCGGTGGCATCCCAGCGCTGCACCGCGCGGTCGAGCCCGGCGCCGAAGCCCTCGCCCACGGCGGCGCGCAGCGCCAGCGCCGCCGCCAGCCCGGTCAGCGCGATCTGGATCACCGACAAAGCCGCCGCCCGGCCCAGGTCGAAGTCGAAGCGGAAGGCCTGATAGATCGCCAGTTCCACCGTGGTGGCGCGCGGCCCGCCGCCCAGCGTCAGTGCCACCGCGAAGGAGGTCAGGCAGATAGCGAAGATCACCGCCAGCGCGCCGGGCACCGTGCGGACCAGCATCGGCCGCTCCAGCAGCCGCCAGATCGCCCCCGGCCCGGCGCCCAGCTGGGCAGCGAGGCGGAACCGTTCGCCCGGGATCTCCTGCCAGCCCTGCAGGATCAGCCGCGTCGCCAGCGGCAGGTTGAAGAAGACATGCGCCAGCACCACCCCGTGCAGCCCGTAGATGCGCAGCGGCGCCAGCCCGAAGACGCCCAGCGCCTGGCTGACCCATCCGGCCCGGCCGAACACGGCCAGCAGCCCCAGCACCGCCACAATCACCGGCAGGATGAAGGGCGCGCCCATCAACGCGATCAGCGCCCGGCGCCCCGGGAACCGCCGCCGCGCCAGCGCGCGCGCGACCGGGACGGCCAGCGCCACGCTCAGCCCCGCCGACAGCGCCGCCTGCAACAGGGTGAAGCGCACCGCCAGCCAGTCGCCACGGCCGAGACCGGCGCCGGTCTCGGCCCGCCAGACCACGGCGGCCAGCGCCCCCAGGATCAGCGCGGCGACGCCCAGCGCCGCCGCGATGCCGGGGCCCGCGCTTATCGGCTGAGCGCGTCGAGCCATTCGGCCAGCGCCGGATCCCGCAGCGCCGCCGCGTCCTCGGCCGAGAGCAGCAGCGCCTTGCCGGGCTGGATCAGCGTCTCGAATCCCTTCGGCAGCCCGGCGGCCGGGGTGACCGCGGGATACATCCAGTTGGTGGTGGCAAGCACCGACTGGAAGGCGTCGGTGACCATGAATTGCAGGAACTTGTCGGCCAGTTCCGGCTGGTCGGTGGCGGCCAGCTTGCCGGCCACCTCGACCTGCAGGTAATGGCCCTCGTCAAAGAGGGCGGCGGTCTTGCTGTCGTCCTCCTCGGCGATCAGGTGATAGGCCGGCGAGGTGGTGTAGGACAGCACCATGTCGGCCTCGCCGTCGATGAAGAGGCCATAGGCCTCGGACCAGCCCTTGGTGACGGTGACGATATTGTCGGCCAGCCCCTTCCAGATATCCTTCGCCTCGTCGCCATAGGCCGCCTTCACCCACATCAGCAGACCGAGCCCGGGAGTGGAGCTGCGCGGGTCCTGGATCACGATCTTCAGATCGCTGTCGGCCAGCGCGCGGAAACTGTGCGGCGACGGCAGATCGCGGTTCTGCACGAAGGCGAAATAGCCCCAGTCGTAGGGGACGAACTCGGCATCGGTCCATGCGATCGGCAGGCTGTAGTCGGCCTTCACGCTGACCGGCGCGAACAGCCCGCTGTCGCGCGCCGCCGCCGTCAGGTTGGTGTCGAGGCCGAGCACCACATCGGCCTCGGACCGCGCGCCCTCAAGCCGGACCCGCGCCAGCAGCGACGCGCCGTCGCCGGCACCCACGAATTTCAGATCGCAGCCGCATTCGGCCTCGAAGGACTTTTCGACCGCGGGACCGGGGCCCCATTCCGACACGAAGCTGTCGTAGGTATAGACCGTCAGCACGGGCGTCTCGGCCACGGCCATGCTGGCGGTGGCGGCAGTGATCAGTCCCGCTGCAAATGCAAGATACGTCATGGCATCCTCCTTTGCGGCGACAGGGCAAGGGTGATGGATGTCCATATGCCTTCCCTCCGCCGGTATTAGCCGGTTCAGGTTCAACGGGTTCGCATCATGCATCTCAGCCCGCGTTCTGTCGCCTCATCCGGACGGGACGCCGGGTCCCGCTTTTCCTGATGAGGCGCACGGGCACCCCGAGGTAGCGCGGACCTTATGCGTGGCGACGGCGGCTGGCAAGCGGCTTGCCCGGCGAAGTGCCCGGCGGAGTGCCCGGTGCGGACCGCCTGTCGCGCCGGCGGCGCGGGCCTCCGGCGGGAGTATTGGGAGCGAGAAGAAGGGGGTGGGGCGGATTTCGGTGCCCCGGTTCGGTGGCAAAAGCCCTTGAGCCATGGGGCCCGCCCCGGTAATCAGCCGGGCAAAGGAGCGCGCCCATGTCCATCAACACCTTCGGCCATCTCTTCCGCGTCACCACCTGGGGCGAAAGCCACGGGCCCGCGCTCGGCGCCACGGTGGACGGCTGCCCGCCGGGCGTCGCCATCGACGAGGGCCTGATCCAGCGCTGGCTGGACCTGCGCAAGCCGGGCACCAGCAAATACACCACCCAGCGGCGCGAACCCGACGCGGTCCGGATCCTTTCCGGTGTGTTCGAGGGGCGCACCACCGGCACCCCGGTGCAGCTGATGATCGAGAACACCGATCAGCGGTCCAAGGATTACTCCGAGATCATGGAGAAATTCCGCCCCGGACACGCCGATATCACCTATTGGCAGAAATACGGCATCCGCGATTACCGCGGCGGCGGGCGGTCTTCGGCGCGCGAAACCGCGGCGCGGGTGGCCGCCGGCGGACTGGCGCGGGCGGCGCTGGCCGAGCTGGCGCCCAAGGTCGAGATCAAGGGCTATATGACCCGGATCGGCCCGCATGAGATCGACCGGGCGCGGTTCGACTGGGATCAGATCGACCAGAACCCGTTCTGGTGCCCCGATCCGCAGGCGGCCGCCGATTGGGCTGCCTATATGGACGCGCTGCGCAAATCCGGCAATTCGGTGGGCGCGATTGTCGAGGTGGTGGCGCGCGGCGTGCCCGCCGGCCTCGGCGCGCCGATCTACGGCAAGCTCGATACCGATCTGGCCGCGGCGATGATGTCGATCAACGCCGTCAAGGGCGTCGAGATCGGCGAGGGCATGGCGGCGGCGCTGCTGACCGGCGAGGAGAACGCCGACGAGATCTTCATGGGCAACGACGGCCAGCCGGTCTATTCGTCGAACCACGCCGGCGGTATCCTCGGCGGGATTTCCACCGGGCAGGACGTGGTGGTGCGCTTCGCGGTGAAACCGACCTCCTCGATCCTCAAGACGCGCGCGACCATCACCAAGTCGGGACAGGCGGCCGAGATCATCACCAAGGGCCGGCACGACCCCTGCGTCGGCATCCGCGCGGTGCCGGTGGGCGAGGCGATGATGGCCTGCGTGATCCTCGACCACATCCTGTTGAACCGGGGCCAGATCGGCGGCGCGGTGGGCGAGACCCGGGGCCGCATTGGCTGATCCGACGGCGCTGCGCGACCGGCTGCGGGCCATCGTCAGCGCCCGCATGGCGCAGGACCCGGCGCATGATCTGGCGCATCTGGACCGGGTCTGGGCCAATGCGCGCGACATCGCCGAGGACGCGGCCGATCCGGCGGTGCTGCTGGCGGCGTGCTACCTGCACGATCTGGTCAACCTGCCCAAGGATTCCCCCGACCGCGCCCGCGCCTCGACCCTGGCGGCAGAGGCGGCGGCGCCGATCCTGCGCGCGCTGGGGTTCGACGCCGCCGCTGTGGCGGCCACGCAACATGCCATCGCCGCCCACAGCTTTTCGGCCGGCGTCCCGCCGCAGACGGCGGAGGCGCGCATCCTGCGCGATGCCGACCGGCTGGATGCGCTGGGGGCGATGGGCATCGCCCGCTGTTTCGCGGTCTCCGGTACGCTGGGACGCGCGCTCTACGATCCCGCCGATCCCTTCGCGCAGGCGCGCGATCCGGATGACCGCCGCTACACGGTCGATCATTTCCGCATCAAACTGCTGGCGCTGCCCGCCGATATGCTGACCGACCGCGGCCGCGCCCTTGCGCAGCGCCGCGCCGCGCGCATGATCCGCTTTCTCGACGATCTCGGCGAGGAGATCGGCATCCCCCTGCCCAGCGACTGGACCGCGACATGAGCGACATTGTCAGCATCACCTTCCCGATCTACGCCGCGGTGGTCATCGGCTATGTCGTGGTGCGGATCGGCTGGTTCCGGTCCGAGGACATGCGGGTGCTGGGACAATATGTGCTGAACCTGGCGCTGCCGGCGCTGCTGTTCACCTCGCTCGCCACCCGGCCGCTGTCGGCGGTGCTGCGACCCGACTACCTGCTGGTGATGCTGGCCGGCGGTCTTGCCACCATGGCGCTGAGCTTCGCCTGGTTCTCGGCCACCGCGCCGGACCGGCTGCGCCGGGCGCTGGCGGTGCTGGGATCGGCCTGCCCGAACTCGGGCTTCATCGGCTATCCGGTGATGCTGTTGCTGTTCCCGGATCTGTCCGGGGTGATCCTGGCGCTGAACTTCCTGATCGAGAACGTGGTGATCATCCCGATCGGCCTGATCCTGATGGATCTGGCCTCGGGGCGGGCCGGGCTGTCGCCGGTCCGGCTGGTGACCGGGGTGCTGAAGCAGCTGCTGCGCCGGCCGATGGTGATCGGGATGATCGCGGGGCTCATCGTCTCGGCCACCGGGCTGGCGCTGCCGGAGCCGCTGTTGCGCCTGACCGGGATGTTCGGCACCTCGGCCGCAGCGCTGTCGCTGGTGGTGATCGGCGGATCGCTGGTGGGGCTGCCGCTGAAGGGCAACAAGCTGCTGGCCGGGCAGATCGCCGGTGCCAAGCTGCTGCTGCACCCGGCGATGGTGGCGCTGGCGGCCTATCTGCTGCCGCTGCTGGGGCTGGTGACGCTGACACAGGAGATGCGCGCCGCCACCATCCTGTCGGCGGCGATGCCGATGTTCAGCATCTATCCGTTGCTGGCGCAGGAACGCGGCCTGGGCGGCGCCGCCGCCATCGCGCTGTTGCTGGCCACCTCCTGCGCCTTCGTGACGCTGAACATCTTCCTGTTCTGGCTGACCTGAGCCCCGCCCCGGCGGCGGCAAGGGGGCTGTCTGCCCCCTCGCGGCCCCGCGGGCCGCTCACCCCCGAGGATATTTCGGGCCAGAAAAAGGCCGCAGAGACGTGCCCGCGGCCGTGCGGTCCGGCGCGCGCTCAGGCGAGGATATCGCTGTAGGTGTCGCGCAGCGCCTTCTTCTGCACCTTGCCCATGGTGTTACGCGGCAGGGCGTCGACCATGACGATCTTCTTCGGCTGCTTGAACCTGGCCAGCTGGCCGTCGAGCGCGGCGGCGATCGCCTCGGGCGTCGTGCCCTCGCCCTCGGGCACCACGATGGCCACCACGCCCTCGCCGAAATCGGGGTGCGGCACGCCGATCACCGCGCTTTCCAGCACCCCGGGCAGATCGTCGATCAGCCCCTCGACCTCCTTCGGGTAGACGTTGAAGCCGCCGGTGATGATCAGGTCCTTCTCGCGGCCGACGATGGTGACATAGCCGTCGGCGTCGATCATCGCCATGTCGCCGGTGATGAACCAGCCGTCGGGGCGCAGCTCCTCCGCCGTCTTCTCGGGCATCTGCCAATAGCCCTTGAAGACATTGGCGCCGCGCACCTCCAGCACCCCGATCTCGCCCGCCGGCACCTCTTTGCCCTCGTGCATCACCCGCGCCTCGACGCCGGGCAGCGGGAATCCGACGGTGCCGGCGCGGCGCTCGCCGTCGTAAGGGTTGGAGCAGCTCATGTTGGTCTCGGTCATGCCGTAGCGTTCGAGGATGCGGTGGCCGGTGCGCTCTTCCCACTGCTCCTGGGTATCGACCAAGAGCGGCTCCGAGCCGGAGATGAAGAGCCGC